>JBEAVK010000440.1:0-22460 GCA_041160955.1 Bacteroidota bacterium | reverse complement strand
ATTAAGTGCCAACTAAGTCGTTACAACTAAAAGTAAAAATAGTAATTTATTTCAAATCCAGTCTCTACCACCAATCATTTTTCTTAATCTTGTTCTCGTACCCCCGCACATTATAACTCACGCTCAACATATAATACCGCGCCAAAGTATTGGCTACACTGCTCGATACAAAGTTCTGAGAACCATTTTGATTGATTGTTACCCGACGGTTGAGCAGATCAAATGCAGCAAGCCGTAATTCTATTCTATTGGTTTTGCCCACTAACCGACGCACAGAGGCGTTCAAAATTGGAATACTTTGATCGAAGCCAAATCGTCTGTTTTGGAATTTGGAATATTTAAAATTACCCTCAAAAAACAGTTTACTGACCATTTGCCATTTGATAGAAATATCAGAACCATAACGGTAAATCTTTTGGTTTTGCTCTTGCTGGATCGAATATTCAATCGTTGTGAAATTGATATCACCGCTGGCTCCGATAATTAATTTGGAGCTGGGTGTGTAGCTCAAACCCGGACGAAAACTAATGCTATTGCTCTGTGTTTCGTTACGTATGCCATTCACAAATGCTGGCGTTTGGTTTATATTTACATTTCCGTTCACATTGGCTGTTAGTTTGGTTTTAATAATTGGGAAACCATACCAAATATACGAACTCAAATTTTTTCCACCAGAAATATTGTCGGGGCGTGTAGTAGTTCTAACACCCACACTATCAATGAATTGGATCGTTTGGTTGTACGTGATTTTATCATCGAATACCTCGAGATCCACGCCAACACTCATATTGCTCAGGCTGCTGGGATTCCAAAAGCCGTAACCTAGGCTTATTTGATGCGTCCGCTCGGGACGCAGATTAGGATTGCCTTCGGTACGGAAAGTGGGGTTATTTACATTAGGTACGGGTTGTAAATCATTGAATTGAGGTTCGCTAACGCCATAGACATAACTCGAATTGAGCCATTTGTTATTGGCCAGTTCAAAACTTAAATCCAAGTATGGTACAATGTTTCGGAATGTACGTCCATACTCAGGAGCAAGGAGCGGCCTTCCTTCATCCAATGCATATTTGCCGCCAATATGCAATTGCTGCCCTGCCAAACCTGCCGACAAATTGGCGCCATTATGGGAATAGCGCACGCTGGATCCGATACGGTTATACTGTATCCCGTTGTCGAACCAAAGACTTAGGCTGTCGATACGCGTATTTTCATCCAATGGATTGGTCACTTGTCGGTTAGCGAGGTTGGTGGTATTTGCAAAGTTATAAAAGGTTTCCAAAAACCATTTTTTACTCAGCGGTTCCGTCAGCAATAGGCTAGCGCGCCATTGGCTGGTATTGTTGTTCCGGGTATTGAGTTGTCGAATTTGTTGGGTAAAATTAGTGGCACTAAAGAATTGATTCAGCGATGCTAGGTTATCTGTACCATCCGAAATATTTCTGTTGTAACCGCCACTAACAGCAAAAGAGCGGCCTTGTTTCTTAAATTTATGGCGATAAATAGTACTCGCGCTCACCTGCATCGAAGCAAAAGACGTCGTATTATCGATATTCAACTGCCGCATATCTTCACTGAAATATTGATTTTGAATATCAGTAGAAGTATTGGTCGTAAACCGTGAATTGGCTTTAAAGATAAGTATATTATTGGAATCAATCTCCTGCTCAATACGCCCATTGATACTGTGATTGCCTTTAAAATCGAGGCGATTGAGGGTATCGGTATTAAAAAAAGACGAACCAGGCAAAAAGGTTTGTCTAAATCCGTACTGATCCAGCGTAAGTTCGGTTTCGTTGTAGAAATAACTGGCGTTGGCTTTGGTTTTTTTATGATCGTAATTATAGTTGGCGCCACCGCCGTAGTTTTCCGAAAAACCGCGCCCATCGTTATTACTAAAAGGAACATCGCCGCCATCAAAAGAATAATAGCGGTTATTGCCTCCGCTAAAACCAAAATCTCCATTATCGCGGTTATTCCACGTATTTTGGCCTTTAAATTCGCCGTAATCTTCCCAGTTAAGCCCTGTTTGGTTGATATTATTTCCAAAGCCAAGGATAGAAAACTGTTCTTTTTTATTAAATTTATTGTAGTTGCCCCTTGCAGCCCAACGTTTATCGGTACCTATAGCACCTGTTATTTTACCAAAAGAACCTTTTTTATACTCATCTTTGAGTTCGAGGTTCATAACTTTTGTTTTTTTGCCATCGTCCACGCCGGTGAGTTGTGTTTGCTCCGATTTTTCGTTATATACCTGTACTTTAGAAATGGTTTCAGCACCTAGGTTTTTGCTCGCGGCTTTTGGGTCGTCGCCAAAAAACGTTTTTCCATCTACATACAATCGTTGAACATCTCTTCCTTGCGCTCTAATATTGCCATCGGCATCCACTTCTATACCGGGCAGCCGCCGCAGCAAATCTTCCACGGTAGAGCCGGGAGGTACTTTAAAAGAAGCCGCATCATACTCAATGGTATCGCCGCGGAAAGTAAGTGTGGAGCGTGCTGCTTTGATAACCACTTCATTTAGTTCGGTGCTAATTGCCTTGACGAATACCGTACCCAAATCATTGATTTCTGTGGTGGATGCAGGTATATATTTTTGAAGTGGAATATAACCTACATAGGAAACCTTGAGTAAATAGGCGCTGTTTTTAACGTTTTTAAAGGCAAAACCACCTTTATCGTCGCTGCGGGTAAAATTGATCAAATTGGAATCCGATGGATTGAGGAGCATGATCGTTGCAAAGGGCATATCTGCTCCCGAGGTATCCATCACCAGTCCTTTTATGGTAATACGCTTGAGGTCTTGAGCCTGAAGGGCGACGCACCCAAAGAGGAGTGCAATGAAGATGAGTAGTTTGTTCATTTTTGAGTTGATTTGTATATTCATAGCTATGGTGATAATTTAATTGGTTTTGTTGCACGCGACACGTGTTCTGTAAAACAAAGGCATACAGATAGGTATTTGGACATAATTAATTGTGTCCAAATACTTAAAGATTGAAATGACCACTAAATATTGGAAATGTTGCAATTATTTCAACCACAATTGCCGCACGATACTTTTTTTCTTGTTTTGTACTGTTAAAAAGTAAATACCGCTTATTTTTACAGCAACCGACCATTCAAACCGAGCATCTGTATTGGCAGTGGTATGTGCTACCAATCGACCATTTTGGTCAAAAAGCGATAAGTCATTATCCGCTAAAGTAGTGCCCTTGGCCGTCACAATGATCAAATTTACACCTTGTACCGAACTGGAGGTTATATTGATCGACGAACCATCTGCATCGTTTGGCATACTGGTATTAGATGGTAGGTTTTGGTAATTAAATTCAGGCCAAAGCATACCACCTTCCGGCAACATATTGTTGCTAAAATCAAAAAAGGCCGCATGCTCTTGGTGTGAGCCTTGCCCCCATTGCGTGTAGCAAGTAGAGGATACCCACGCTGGTTCCCAATACATCACGCCCAAGCCACCGCTATTGATCACCTCTTGTGTAAAATCGGTGAGCCATTTTTTCTGATTGGCTGGCGAAGGCGGGTATAATGGATCAAAATCGCCGATAATATTATTGGCGTTATCGTTGCTTTGTGTTGTCCAAATATAGCCAGTTTCAAAGATCATCACGTCCTTTCCAGCGTATTTTGTTTTGAGTTGGGTGATAATATCGCCCGTTTTAGTAATGGTGGTTGGTTTGTGCCAAGCCCAATAATAAGATAAGCCAATGATATCAAAATCCTTTACGCCATTGTTCCAAAAACCATCCATAAGCCAGCTAGCATCGGTTGGATTGGCGATATGCAGGGCTACTTTAATGTCTTTATTTGTGGCGGTTTCTATATCGCGCACGGCTTGAATGGCTTTTTTAAACAAGGCACTATTGCGCGTCCAATTGAGTTGCCAGCCCGCATTATTTTGTTGTTCCGATTGTAAAATACCGCGATTGGTTTCGTTCCCAATTTGTACCATTTCGGGCATTAAGCCTTTGGTATTGAGGTCATTTAGCGTAGCATAAATATAATTGTACAAAGAATCTTGTAAAACGGGTAGGTTATCCACTACATTGGCCCAAGCCGCTGGTACAATTTGCTGTCCAGGATCAGCCCACCTGTCCGATAGGTGAAAATCGAGGAGTACACTCATGCCTGCTGCTTTTGCCCGCATGATACTACGGCATACATCGGTGTAATCAGAATACCGCTTCCCGGTGTTCAAATTATCGTACCAACTTGGTGTATGCCACAATCGAAGCCGCACGATATTGGTACCGTGGTCTGCAAAAATTTGATATACATCCTTTGGTGTATTATTTTCTTTATAAATCACACCACAATCGTCCATTTCGTTGGCATAGGAAAGATCGGAGCCAAAATAAAAGGATTGCGCTTGTAGCGTAAGTGCGATCAGTGCGAAGCAGGTGGTGAGTATTTTTTTCATGTTGCAAAAGTAATTATTTTATCTCTTTTGAAACAGAAAATACAGAATATGTAGGAAAGTGGCTTAGTTTTAGCGGATAAGAGTGTTACTAAAGACAAAGTGCCGGCGCGATTCGAGTCGCGCCGGCACTTAAATAAAAAAATCTAACCTTAATGATCTATTAATTCAATTTCAATTTCTTAGTTACTACTTCCTTTCCTTCTACAAGGGCTTTTCTGCCAAAGACCAACCCAACGGTATCCGCGTCAATCAGTATAGTATCGCCTTTTTGGTACATACCTGCAAGCAAGTATTTGGATAACTCATTGATCAATTCGCGCTGAATGGTACGCTTGAGCGGGCGAGCACCAAAGTGTGGATCGTAACCGTGATCGGCGAGTAATTTAGCCGCATCGGGTGTGATTTCCACACCCAATTCCTGCCGTGTAAGCATACCCCGCAAGTCGTCAAGTAAGATATTGAGGATCAATTTTATTTGATCTTTTTGCAAGGGCGTAAACACCACTACTTCATCAATACGGTTGAGGAATTCGGGGCGCAAATGTAATTTTAAAGCATCCATTACCTCGCCTTTAGCGGTCTCCATAATTTCCCCTTTGCGGTTAGCGGGCATATCATCATAGTCTTCAAATACCTCCTGAATACGATCACTCGCAAGGTTAGAAGTCATAATAATGATTGTATTTTTAAAATTGGCAGTGCGGCCTTTATTATCCGTCAAGCGGCCATCGTCCAATACCTGCAACAAAATATTATAGACATCTGGATGCGCTTTTTCAATTTCGTCCAGCAGCACTAAGGAATATGGCCTGCGGCGTACAGCCTCTGTCAATTGCCCGCCTTCGTCATAACCTACATAGCCAGGAGGCGCACCCACCAATCGGCTTACCGCGTGTTTTTCCATGTATTCTGACATATCAATACGGGTAATAGCCTTTTCGTCGTCAAATAAAACATCAGCGAGTGCTTTTGCCAATTCTGTTTTACCAACACCTGTGGGGCCACAGAAAATAAAAGAGCCAATTGGCTTATCGGGATCGCTCAAACCCGCACGGTTGCGCCGAATAGCATCGGAGACAAACTGCACGGCCTCGTCTTGTCCAATGACCCGCTTATGGATTTCTGCTTCTAGGTGCAACAAACGTTCGCGTTCGCCCTGCATCATTTTGGATACAGGAATACCCGTCCAGCGCGCTACCACCTCTGCAATATCGTTGGAAGTGACAATTTGGGTAGTCATCCGGTTTTCGGGAGCGAGGGTCGCCAATTTTTCCTCCGCCGCCTTTAACATGGCATCCTGTGCGGGTATATCGTTGAATTTGATCTTGGAAGCCTCTTCAAAATTGCCTTCGCGTTCCATGCGTACGTAACGGATTTGTAAGTCTTCCAGTTTTTGTTTGCAATTTTGGATGGCTTCCACAATTTCTTTTTCCGATTGCCATGTCGCCTTTAGTCCATCGAGTTTTTCTTGCAAATTGGATATTTCTCTGTTCAAATTATCCAATTTCTTTTCATCCTTTTCGCGTTTGATGGCCTCCCGTTCAATTTCTAATTGGCGCAATTGGCGGTCCATTTTATCCACATCTTCTGGCACCGAATCCAGTTCGAGGCGGAGTTTTGCGGCAGCCTCATCAATAAGATCAATGGCTTTGTCTGGTAATTTTCGTTCAGAAATATACCGGTGCGAGAGTTGCGCTGCGCTGATGAGTGCCTCGTCGAGGATCTGTACTTTGTGGTAGTTTTCGTATTTTTCGCGAATACCACGTAGGATCGAAATGGTATCTTCAACCGAAGGCTCGTCCACCATCACCGATTGGAAACGGCGTTCGAGTGCTTTATCCGATTCAAAATATTTTTGGTATTCATCCAGCGTGGTAGCACCAATAGTGCGCAATTCGCCACGAGCAAGGGCAGGTTTGAGGATATTGGCCGCATCCATCGCTCCTTGACCGCCGCCCGCGCCCACGAGCGTATGGATTTCGTCAATAAAAAGAATGACCTGTTCATTGGCATCAATCACCTCTTTGATGACGGCTTTAAGGCGTTCTTCAAATTCGCCTTTATATTTTGCGCCAGCGATTAAGGCAGCCATATCCAAGGAGAAAATCTTCTTGGATTGCAGGTTTTCAGGTACATCCGATTTTGCAATACGGTGTGCAATACCTTCTACAATAGCCGTTTTACCCACACCCGGGTCGCCAATAATGACGGGGTTGTTCTTTTTCCTTCTGCTCAGGATATGCAGCACGCGGCGCATTTCCTCATCGCGACCAATCACCGGATCGAGTTTGCCATTTTCGGCCAATTCGGTGAGGTTAATAGCGTATTTTTGAAGGGCGTTAAAGACCAATTCGGTCGTTTGCTCGGTTACTTTCCGGCCTTTTCGGAGTTCTTTTACGGCCGTGGACAGCACCTCGTAGGTAGCGCCCATTTCCCGAAGTAAACGGGCGGCTTTATCATTGCCCTTGGATAACCCGAGTAGCATGAGTTCGACTGAAATATATTCATCGCCGTATTCTTTAAGCAATGATTTGGCCGATGCAATGGCTTTATTGGCCTCATTGGTGAGGTATTGTTTGTCGGCACCTTGCACTTTGGGTGTTTCCCAAATAATTTTTTGCAAAGCCTCTTCCAAACTAGGCATATTTACCCCTGCTTTTTTGAGGAGAAAGTCCACGCCAGTATCCTGCAAACCAAGCATACCTTTTAACAAGTGTCCTGTATCGACACTTTGTTGCTCGTAGCTGGCAGCCAATTGTTGTGCTTGCAAAATGGCCTCTTGGGCCTTGATGGTGAAATTATCGTATGTCACTTTCTAAATTCTTTTATCGTTCCTTATGATTGGCAACCCATATTTCGATTACCAAGTATAGAATAAGCAAATTCCTGTCCAACTCCATTTTATCCGCAAATATGGCAGACATTCTATTTTTTAATACCATTTTGTCAGTTTTTTGCCAATTTATTATGACTATATTTATCATTTCGGTGAAAATTCCATTTTATTTAACATCCCTATTTCAACTTTACGCTTTAATTTGTGTCTATTTACTTCATTTCATTTTTTAACATACAATATCTTTTTTAACGATGAATATTCGTAACTTTTCTATGCTCCTTATTGGAGCGGTGCTGTCTTTGGCATTGTTAGGCAATAAAAATGGTCGCGCTGCGAGCCAAGGCAAAGGTAATACCGGTGCACCAGGCGACGAAACCAATGCCAATGGTACCATAAGAACGTGTGCCAACTGCCATAACGCAGGCCCTATTACAGCAACTATCGGTGTGACTCTTTTGGAGACAGATGGCGATATAGTAAGTTCTTATGTGCCTAATACCGATTATATCCTTCGCGTAAAGGTAAATGGAACGGGTAGCACAATTCAGGGATATGGTTTCCAAATGATTCCTTTAAAAAATAGCGACAATACCGATGTAAAAGGTATGAGCGATTTTGGAGGAGCAACTGCTAATAATTACAAAATTGCGACGATCCAAAATGGTCGTACTTACGCCGAGCAGTCCAATATATCGGTAACGGACACATTCAGTGTTCGGTGGAAATCACCAGTAGCAGGAACAGGTGCTATTACAGTATATGCTTCTGGTAATGCGGTGAATGGCAACAGTGGCACTGGCGGTGACGGGGCTGCGTTTACTACATTGGTATTAACAGAATCTGGCGCATCATCGTCGAATGAACAAAATTTGGTGCGGAACGGCTTGCGTGTATTTCCTAACCCTATCCGCAACAACGCAAATATCCAGTTTGATTTGTTGACTGCTGGGCAGTACCAGATTCAACTATTTGATTTGAGTGGTGCGGTTGTTTGGAGCAATAATATAGACTTAGGTAGTGGTCAACAACAGATCAGTATTCCTATGGATCAGCAAAGTGCTGGTATCTATTTGGCTCGAATGACCAATGGCCAACAATCAGCAAGTGTTAAAGTCTTAAAGATTTAACTGTTTTAACATAATTTTTTTTGTTAAATAAGCATTAACTTCACGTTTACACTAATTGATCTGCATTTAAGGTTACTATTGAATATTTTTGGCGTAATAATTGCGTTAAGAATTTAAACACGTACTTAGCACTAAAATTAAATATACACGATGAAGAATCTGCTTTTTCTTCTTTTTTTCGCACCTGCTGCGCTTTTTGCTTTACCAACATTCCAAACCAACCCTGGTCTTGATGCGATCAATAAAGCCATTAGTAATGGCGATGTGGATGCATTAGCGAAATACTTTGACGAAAATCTTGAAGTATCTATTTTGGATGAGGAAAATACTTATACCAAGGCAAAAGCAACGGAGGTGGTGAAAAACTTTTTTACCAACAACAAACCTAAAACATTTACTCCCGTCCACAACGGTTCCAGTAAAGGTAATTCCGATCAATATTGTATCGGTAATTTAACAGCTTCAAGTGGCAATTACCGAGTTTACATTTATTTGAAAACAGACGGTGGTAGTGTTGCGATTAAAGAGTTGAGGTTTGATAAAGAGTGATGCCTCGGCTTCGCTCGGCAACCAATCTCGGCTTCGCTCGGCAACCAGCCTCGGCTTCGCTCGGCAACCGCTTCGGCTTCGCTCGGCAACCGCTTCGGCTTCGCTGTCTGGTCACTGAGCGAAGCCGAAGTGACCAGACAGCGAAGCCGAAGTGACCAGACAGCGAAGCCGAAACAGATAGCGTTTATGAACACAAGTTGTTCATAAACGCTATTTTTTTGATTAAAATATCCGTACCTTTGCGCCCCGTTTGCGAGGTTGTCCAATAAAATCACCTCCGGACACAAGTTAAGGTCACTGTTTTATGTTAGAGAAACTCAAAGTCATTAAGGAGAAATACTATTACCTCGAAGAGCAACTCTCCGATCCGGCTACTGCCGCCGATCAGGATAAAATGCGCAAGGTAAATAAGGAATATAAAAGTTTGGAGCCTATTATAGAGGCATTTACCAAATACGAACGTGCCGTAAATGAGCTAGCGAGTGCACGTACTTTGCTGGAAACGGAAACAGATCCTGAAATGCGCGAAATGGCCAAAGAAGAAATTGGTTCGTTACAAATACGCGAAGAGGAAATTAAAGAACACCTCAAGGTATTACTTACCCCCAAAGATCCTGAAGACGAAAAGGATGTGATTTTTGAAATCCGTTCGGGTACTGGTGGCGATGAAGCTGCGCTTTTTGCAGGTGACTTATATCGGATGTACCAACGCTATTTTTCTACTATGGGATGGCAAGTAGAGGTGGTGGACGAAAGCCCCGGCTCTGTGGGCGGTTTTGTTAAAATAGTATTGGATGTAACGGGCGAAAACGTATATGGCCGACTCAAATTCGAGTCAGGTGCGCACCGCGTTCAACGTGTGCCAGATACCGAAGCCAAAGGACGTGTGCATACTTCTGCCGCTACGGTGGCTGTTTTGCCCAAGTTCGAGCCAGAAGATATTGATATTCGCAAAGAAGATATTCGTACTGATGTATTCCGCGCAAGTGGTGCGGGTGGTCAGCACGTCAACAAAACGGAATCCGGGGTGCGTTTTACGCACTTGCCTACGGGTGTTGTGGCCGAAAGTACAGAAAGCCGCTCACAACATAAAAACCGCGATATTGCAATGGGGCGTTTGATCCAGCAAATCCGCGATAACCAACAAAAACAAACCGAAAACGCTATTTCATCCCAACGCCGTAGTTTGTTGGGCTCCGGTGACCGCTCAGAAAAAATCCGCACTTATAACTGGCCACAGAATCGGGTAACAGATCATCGCCTGGAAGGAGAAAATAAGAATTTTAACTTGGATAAGGTAGTTGAAGGCGATATTGTGGGATTAATAGAAGCACTCATGATTGCCGATAACGCAGAACGCATGAAGGGCGAAACTGGCGAGGAATCATAATAGATAAGGTTGTTCTATAAGTACGGTGATTGGTCTAGGTATTCCACGCTAGACAAATATATAATATCAAAAAAGTCTTATTAAGGTATATGCGTAACCTACGCGTTTAATGTCGTCGGCTTAGCGATATAAGTATTTGGACACAATTAATTGCATTTTGAACTTGGTCTTTTCCGCCTATGCTGCTTCGGCAGGCTCAGCATGAATTCGGCAGGCTCAGCATGAATTCGACACGCTCAGCATAAATCCATCCCCATTTTTTCGTTAGATAGTACCGCTATCTGCCTTAAAAATGGCTCATCTAGCCGAAAAACACCTGCGTTCAATTATGCAATTAATTATGTCCAAATACTTACCAACCACGGAGTGGTTCAACTTGAGTAGCCCTGAATGAAATTCGGGGGAGATGGGTTTGTGTTTGTTTAATAACCCTGAGAAGGGGTTCATCGTAATGAAACGCATACGATATGTTGACGTTCAACTACTCCGTAGTTGTTAAAAAACACCACATTCCAAAACCATGAATTTCATTCATGGCTATTCAAGTTTGACCCCTATCGGGGTCGGAATTTGCTAAGCGGACGACATTAGGCTCACAGCCTCTTCTTTATACAATCAAAACGACTACTTAATACTTTACCGTTACAGAGTCTTGTGCTTCTCCAGCATTTGTTACAGCCTTTACGACAATCACATTATCACCTTTTTTTAGCGGTGCAACAGCCTTAAATATGCCCGTAGAAGGTGTAAACTCAAAATTAGTTGTCGGAGTACCATTCACGGTAAATGTAACTTGTGCCTTATCCGTTACGTTTTTCAGCATTGCGATTACGCTCGTTTTTGAGGTATTTGGATTGAAAGGATCCGTTGTTGGCTCTGATGTAGATGTTATATCTACTGTTGGTACGGGGCCAGTACTAGCCTTGGACGTTATATCTGCTTCTGCTTGTGCGCTGCCTGCTGTGTTTTCAGCAATGATCTTGAACGTGTTTTTGCCGTCCTTCAGTGTTACGGTATAAGTAACCTCTTTGGTTTTTATACTAAAGTCAACTTTGCGTACAGGTAGGTCATTGTGGTAAACCTTCAGATCAGCGGCACCTGAAATGCCCGTAACTTTAGCCTTTACGTCAAACGTAGCTTTAGGATTTGAACCATTGCGCGTTTTGGTCATACCCGGATTGATAAACACAATGGTTGGTTTTTCTATTTTGGCAACATATACCACAGTTACACTGGCGTTGTCCATACCATCGGGGGTTGTGGCTGTTACTGAAATGGTGTTTTCGCCTTCGCGCAGGGTTAGCGGCAAATTAATATTGCCACTGCGGCCAATGCTGAAACCTGTAATTTCGGCGCCATTTAGTTTAACTACTACATTTTTATCGCTAAATACGTTGGTTACCTTTGCCGTTAATGTCACCGCCGGATTGTCCACGCGCGAGCGATCTGCAGGCGAGGAGATGCTTACCGTGGGCTTGCGTTGTGGGGTATAGCGTACTTTATGGCTTTGTTCGCCGGCACCTCCACTGTTGCTGGCCGATACACGTACTGTGTTTTCACCTTCGCCTAATTGTATTCGAGCAGTTACGCGTCCTGTTATATTATCATAAGTAAAAATGGGTACCGTTTTACCATTGACATAAATCAAAATATCGTTTTTGGTGGATACGTTTTGTACGTTGGCACTCAATTCTGTATCTGCTGTACGTATTTCGCTACCATTGGCGGGACGCTCTATATTAACAATGGGTTTTGGTGTTGACGGGGTGTATTTCAGCCGAACAGTGCCCTCTGCTGTGCCCCCACTATTGGTGGCTGCCACGCGAATTGTATTTTCACCTTTGTCCAAAGGAATATTGGCCGACACTTGTCCCGATCTGCTATTATATTCAAATGCTGCGACAGATTTACCATTGGCATACACTTGGATATCGCTTTTACTAGTCACATTCCGCACCGTTGCACGGAGCTCTGTTTCAGCAATACGTACCTCAATGCCGTTGGTGGGACTTACGATATCGACGGTTGGTTTGATGACCACAGCGGCATATTTAAAACGTACCGTTGATTCAGCACTACCGCCACTAGTGACTACTCTTGCGGTCAATGTATTTTCGCCGTCGCGGAGGTTCAATTTGCCGCGTATAGTTTGTGTATTTTTGTCAAAATCGAAAGTAGAAATATTGGTACCATTGAATACCACTATGACTTCACTTTTGGTATTCACCTGCGTGGTAATAGCGTTAAAATCAATGTCTTTGCGATCGAAAGATGCATTATTGGTCGGTTGAGCAATAGATACACTTGGTTTGCGTCCTGAAGGCGGATTGATAACACCGCCATTTCTACTGATTGTAGCCTTGTCTTCCGCTGTGCCTGCACTGTTTTTAGCGCGTACAATTACTTCATTATCATTGGGTTGTAGATCAAGATTAGCCGACAAACTACCCTCTTTTACGGTATAGGTAAAATCACGTACTTCGCGGTTATTGACCAATAGCGTGATTTCGTCGCGGCTAGTTACATTAGTTACTGTTGCCCTAAAGTCGTAGTTCTTTTCAGAGGTAGTACTCGTTGCCGAGGAAGGTTTTGTGATATTTACATTAGGTCTGCGGCCATTTGATGGCGGCGGTGGAGGTGGCGGCGGTGGTGTACTATTAGCCACTTCTATGACTACTTCATCCGAGGCACGGCCCGCTGGCGTATTGGCTTCAACACGCACCACATTCCTTCCTTGGCGTAAGCGCAGGCTGGCTTCTAATCCTTCGGCTAATGTAAAGCGCGTTTCTTCGGTGCCATTGACCAAAAGGCGCAGATCGCGTTTGTCGCGTATATTTTGTACTTCGGCACGGAGATAAATATCCGGCTGGTCGGTTTGGAAAGGAGAATTGGATGGGTTGGTGATGCGTACAACTGGTTGCCTACCTGTGGGCGGTGGTGGCGGTGGAGGAGGGGAGGGGTTGCGGTTGTCGCGGACTTCTTCCCATACGATGACCAATATTTCTTCGTCACTTCCCGCCAAATTGGAGGCTTCTACCACCACTTCATTCCTGCCCGGACGAAGGCGTACGCTACTACCAAAGCGACCATTACGGAATTCAAATCCGCGCGATTCGCCATTGACGTAACAGCGTACATCGGCAGGTGAATTTACGTTTCTGATATTTGCTCTAACAAAAACGCTAGAACTTTGGGAGATAAATGGGTTATTATCGGGGTGGGTGATATTTACTTCGGGTCTGCGCATTCCATTTCGGGTACGTCCTAAATCCCAACGCAGAAAAATATTGGTATAATGCGCCCAGTCGTTGGATGGCGCACTGCTCAAAGAGCGCTGACCATCCAAAATATCGGTGCGACTAAATGTTGTTTTATGTCCTACTCCAAACACAAAATTACGCGTCAATTGGTAACCCAATTCAACACCCGCATCGGGCATAAACCCGGCTCGCAATCCTGTATTTGTGCTGCCTTCTGCGCGAGATTCATATATGCCATCGCGGAGGTTAGCCAATTGATCTAATGTATTTTGTTTACCATTAGTGGTATTGATGGATAAATAATTATAAGCATTATTACTGCTATTGCCCTGATCCGTACGAACGCGGTAAGCATTGAACCCGATACCCCCAAAGAGGTTGAATACGATGCCCGTACGTTCGCGCAAACGGTTGAAAGTGATAACACCTTCAGCGTCTATTTCGCCAATACCTGTTCGGTGGTTAGCAAAAATAAAAGACGAGTCCAGGGGAGATGATTTATCTATTAAATAATTGATACCTGGGAGATAATTACCATTTACGGCATCATTTTGTGCAATATCGTAGGTTGGCCTCCAATCGGAACCATAAGCGCGGGTGAACAGCATCCGGCCGCGTATATCAAAGGAGAGTAAGCCCCCTGGACGGTAAAAAATATTTTTGCCCAAGGTAAGTCCAGCACCCCACCCATCAAAAGTAGTGCGCACATCGGACGACTGGTAAGCCCATCCCCCATCAATGCCAAAGGTGACCCAACCGCGTTCGCGGTCGGTAAAACGAGATGAAATTTGTTGTGCAAAGAGGGAGGCCGTAAAAAATACGAGTACAAGTGAAATGGTTATTCGCATAGTATGTAAGTATAAAAAAAATCGGATACACAAACCAGATTTAGGCACAAAGATTGCATGATTATTGCATAAATTGCAAAAGATTAACCAGAAACTAAGGAAATTGTTAAGAGTTTGCAACCTTTGAGGCTGATTTTAAGACAATGAATTGTAAATGCAGGAAATAGATTGGTTTGTACTTATTGGTACACTTAGTTTTATCGTCCTTTATGGACTTTGGTCGGGCAGAAAATCGACGGGCGAAAGCCATAGCTTTTTAGCGGGCGAACGTAATTTAAAATGGTGGACGATTGGCCTTAGTATTATGGCCACCCAAGCCAGCGCAATTACCTTTTTGAGTACACCCGGGCAGGGGTTTTCGGATGGAATGCAGTTTGTGCAGTTTTATTTTGGAATGCCCATTGCGATGATTATCCTGTGTATTTTTGTGTTGCCAGTTTATTACAAACTAAAGATCACAACGGCTTACGAATTCCTCGAGCAACGCTTTGATGTTCGGATGCGGTCGCTAACGGCGATACTTTTTCTTATACAACGCGGTGTTGCAGCATCTATTAGTATTTATGCGCCAAGTATTATTCTTTGTGCTGTTTTTGGCTGGAACCTTGCTATGACCAATGCCGCGATGGCATTTTTTGTGGTAGTTTATACGACCTCTGGCGGTAGTAAAGCAGTGAGTAAGACACAAGAACTCCAAATGACGATCATGCTATCCGGTTTAGTGATTGCCTTTTTAGTCATTTTAAACAGCCTTCCACAAGGCGTAGGCGTGAGCGAAGCATGGCAAATAGCAGGAGCAACAGGCAAAACACAGGTTATCGACTGGTCGTTCAAATGGGAGGATCGTTATAATATATGGTCGGGTCTGTTGGGTTCTACCTTTTTATTTTTGTCTTATTTTGGAACAGATCAAAGCCAAGTGGGGCGATATTTATCGGGAAAATCCTTGCAAGAAAGCCGATTCGGTTTACTTTTTAATGGTTTTGTTAAAATTCCGATGCAGTTTTTAGTTTTATCAGTGGGTGTAATGATGTTTGTTTTTTATCAATTTAACAGTCAGCCATTGCATTTTAATGAGAACAATATCAAAGCCTTGCAAGGGACAGTTTATGAAGCACCCTACCAGGCATTAGAGGCAAAAGCAGATAGTTTATTCCGTTTAAAGCAAGCCGTAGTGGCGAATGGCTTTTCCAATTCCGAAGCAGATATAGCCATATTGGCACGGCTTGAAAGCGAACGAATGGACTTACGAAAGCAAGCGGAATCCATTTTCAAACAAAACAATACAAAGACAGATACCAAAGACAAGGACTATGTTTTTATCAGTTTTGTATTAAGCCATATTCCAAAAGGTTTGGTAGGTCTCATCATTGCTATGATTTTTTGTGCCTCTTGGAGTACCACAGCATCGGAGTTAAATGCGCTTACCGCAACCAGTGTTTCGGATATTTATAAGCGTTCGTTAGTACCAGGAAAAGACGAGGCGCATTATGTTTGGGTCGCAAAGCTCACCACCGTTATTTGGGGCGTATTTATTACTGTTTTTGCCACCTATGCAAATTTGTTCGACAACCTAATCCAAGCCGTCAATATGGTAGGTTCTATATTTTACGGTACTATTTTAGGTATTTTCTTTACCGCTTTTTTCTTAAAACGCGTAAAAGGCAACGCAGTATTCCTTGCCGCTATCATTTCCCAAGCCATTGTAGCGTATCTCTTTTTCTATGTAAACAAGGATGCATATTTATGGTATAATCCGCTAGGTTGTGGTATGGTAATGGGTTTCTCATTAATACTACAGGCACTCCTACAAACAAAACCAGCAGGAAAAGAGGGCTAAACAAGCAAATTAATACTAGAAAAAGGAGCGAAGCAACTGCTCTACATCTTTTGTACCCTTTTGCGGCAGCAAAAGAAGCGAAGCGACCATTCTACGTCTTTTGTGTTCTTTTGTACCCTTTTGTGGTGGAAAAATAAGAAGCGAAGCGACTACGCTACGTCTTTTGTGTTCTTTTGTGCACTTTTGTGGTAGAAATAAGGAGCGAAGCGACTACGCTACGTCTTTTACACCTTTTTGTGGTAGAAAAGAGTAGCGAAGCGACTAATTTACACTATTTAAGTACTTTTTTGATGTAAAAATAAGGAGCGAAGCGACCAAATCACCAATGTGGTAAAAAAACTTTCAAGTCAATAATAAAAAATGTAGCACAATTCAAATAAAGCCCATATCTTTGCGCCGCCAATAGCCCGGGTGGTGGAATGGTAGACACGAGGGACTTAAAATCCCTTGGCCTTTACGGCTGTGCAGGTTCGAGTCCCGTCCCGGGTACAAAATGGGGTTTTCGACGTTTTCGTCGTTAACCCCATTTGTTTTATCATGCTTTTTTTTTAAAATTAAGTACTTATGAAAAAATTAATCCCTATTGCGCTCCTTGCAGCACTACTGCTCATCGCTTCATTCTCGGGGCTTCCCACCTACTTCCAACAAAAATGGAACAACAACCCGCCCGCTCCCACAGTAGCTAATGATACCCTAACTACCCTTCAAGATACCACCACCGAATTCGTCCAGTACCACGACGTAGAGTTTTTTCCGGCTAAACACAACGAAGCAGAACTCCAGCAAGCCAAAATCAGGATGGATAGCGCAGATGTACCCATTGATTTGTCTTGGGTAGCCTTAAAAGATGTAAAATTTAAACGGAAATACGTAAAAGAGCACGAACAAGAGTTCGAGTTTCCCGTTTTTGGCAATAAAATAAAAGCACTCAACGGTAAAAAGGTAGCCATAAAAGGCTATATCATCCCTATCAATAAAGGCTTATACGCCCTCAGTAAAAACCCTTATGCCGCCTGCTTTTTCTGCGGTGGAGCAGGCCCAGAAACAATTATGGGTATTGTATTCCGCGCCATTCCTAAAACATACAAAACAGATACATTCGTGACCCTCAAAGGTGTACTCAAGTTAAACGATACTGATTTTGAACAATTGATGTATCAGTTGGTGGCAGCGGAACAGGTAAAGTAAACCGCAACAACCGCGATCCATACCAAGAAAACATTTCGCCATCTACCATTTGAATCACTGCATTAGGGCAAATTTCCGCTAATTCCGCCACATGCTTTTCCTTAAACGGGAATGGCTCCGAACTCAGTAAAATATATTCAGGATTGGCTTCGGCCAATTCAAGCGCATTACATACAGGATAACGGTTTTTATCCCCAAATACATTAGAAAATCCTGCATAACGCAGCATATCATGGATAAATGTGTCGCCACCAGCCACCATATAAGGCTTGCGCCAAATCAAATACGCAGCCCGCTTCAAAGGCATATTGGGCAAAACAAAATGCGCTTGAATGCGCCGATTCAAATCTGCCGCTTTATCTTCTGTGCCGGTTAATATGCCTACCTGCACGATCATTGCCAGGGCATCTTCCAGGGTTTTAACATCACTGGTGTAAACAGGGCAATGCTTGGCCAATGCCTCTACTTGCTCGCGGTCGTTTTCTTCTTTATTGGCAATAATAAGATCAGGATGGAGTGCGAGTGCTTTAGTGATATTTACGGTTTTAGTACCACCAACACGCGTTTTTTCGCGAAACCAGTCGGTTGGGTGTACGCAAAATTTGGTGATGCCTACCACACGGTCACCCAAGCCCAAATCAGCAAGGAGCTCTGTTTGAGAGGGTACAATTGAAATAATGCGCTGTGGGTATGTAGTCATTCCTGATTTACTTTTTTGTCATTGTTTGACCAAATTATTATCCCGCAAATTTAACACATTATTCTCCACAATATTTCGGTGCTACAAATATTTCGGTGCGCTGCACCTTTTTCACAAATATTGCGGTGCGTTACACCTGATTTTTATAAGAAAATCTAATAATCTCGTACATTTACCTTTCCTTTTGTCTTTTGTAGGTTTTCGTCCAATTATGATAGCAAACGATACTCAATTTCAGGCTCTTACTGCCATTTGCGATACTTTTATCAGCAATATCCAACAACCCAACGATACCGATGGTTACTGGGCGCGTAAGGCCTCCGATCAAGGTGTGCCCGAACGCGTATTGCAGCTCATTGCGGGTGTAAAAGCCGAAGATCAAGCGGCATTTGCGCAGTTGCTCCAACTTATTTCGAGCCCATTGTTGGGACTAACATGGGGTGGGCCGCTCCAACCCGCTCATCGCCTGAAGCCGGAGCAACGGACTAGGATGCTGCTCAGTTGGTCGGGAAGCCGCTTAGGTTTGCTGCGCAATGCGTTTGCTACTTTGCGCAAAGTCACTACTTTTCTCTATTTTGGGGATATACCCAAAGGTGCGAGCAGAAACCCCAATCATAGTGCTATTGGGTATCAATTGCCCGATTTAGCCCCTATTCACGATCCTAACCCATTGTCGATATTGTCATTAGAAAGGGATACCGTTTTGGAATGCGATGTACTCATCATTGGTTCGGGGTCTGGTGGTGGGGTGGTAGCCGCACAATTAGCGGCTACGGGTAAAGATGTTTTAGTGGTGGAAAAAGGCCGCTATACACCACGTCATGCACTTACCATGCAGGAATTTCCGATGCTGAACCAACATTTTGAAAGTGGGGCATTATTAGCCACTAAGACGGGTTCCGTATCTATCCTAGCAGGAAGCACTGTCGGTGGCGGCTCGGCCATCAATTGGGCGGGTTCATTACGTACACCCGATTATGTGCTGGAAGAATGGGCAAAAAACCATGAGAACCCACATTTTACAAGTCCAGCATACAAAAAAGGATTTGAATATATAGAGCAGCGCAATAGTATAAGTACAGAATTTGAGCATAACCCACAAAACCAAAGTTTGTGGGAGGCTGCTAAAAAACTAGGCTGGCGCACCGAAGCCATACCGATGAACATGCGGTTTCCCGAAGGAGTACCCTCCGATAAGGCGTGGCAAGCAAGCGGTTTTTCCTGTCTGGGTGATGCACATGGTATCAAACAGGGTGGGCAGGAAACCTTTCTCCGCGATGCTACCCGCGATGGCGCACGCCTAATGGCGCATACCCATATCGAAAAAATAACGACCGAGCAAGGCCGAGCAACAGGCGCAATTGGTCATTATAAAGCACAAAATGGACAGCAATTTACGGTTCAAATCCGCGCAAAACAGGTGGTCGTGAGCGCAGGCGCAATGCATACACCAGTATTGCTCCTCAAAAGTGGATTGCGACATCCACAGATTGGACGCAACCTATACCTGCACCCCGTTATACCAACTGCTGCTTTTTATCCCAAAGAAACGCTGCCGTGGTATGGCCCCATGATGAGTGTTATCGTAAAAGAATTTGAGCAATTAAATGGCAATTGGGGACATCGTTTGGAATGCCCGCCTGTACATCCGGGCTTGGGGGCTTCGTCGATGAGTTGGGAGAGTAGCGAACGACTAAAGGATGATTTGTTGCAATTGCACCGTTCAGTCGTGCATATTTGCTTGGTGCGGGATAAGTTTGGTGGACAGGTTACGGTCGGTAAAAAATCGGGGCAACCCGTCCTTGATTACGAGGTGCATCCTTTTGATCGGGCGCATTTGATCCATGCCATGCAGCGGAGTGCTGAAGCACATGTTGCTGCTGGCGCGGAACAAATTTCTATTTTTCACAACCAACCTTTACATTTTTATCCAGCAAAAGGTGGCGATTTAAGCACGTTTCAAGCGCAAATTGGCCAAAAAAATTGGGGAACGAACCATGCCAGTGTTTTTTCCGCACACCAAATGGGTACTTGCCGGATGGGAGGCAACGACAATTCCCCCGTTCAGCCCAATGGCGAAACCCGCGAAATAAAAGGCTTATATGTAGCCGATAGTAGCCTATTCCCATCGGCCAGTGGTGCCAATCCAATGTTATCGGTACAGGCTTTGGCGTATCATGTGGCGGGTGGTATCGCGTAATTTATCCTTTTACGATCGGTATAACCTTGATGCCGCCATTTTGCCTTATTTCAAGGTAATAAATGCCAGCGGGTTGCGCTGAAATTGAAAATTGGGTGCGTGTATTAACCGTTTGTTGGGAAGCAACTATCTTTCCTGCACTATTGATTAAATTAAAATAAGTGAAAGGACTACCGGTGTTTTCTACTTTTACTTGAATAATATCGGTGGTTGGATTGGGGAATACTTCCACTTTTGCATTCAAGAAAAGGCTATTCACGGAAGACGGAGCCGCATATTCGTAATCCTGGATACTTTCAATATGAAGGTCAAGTGCGCCGGCCTCCAATCTTCTTGTGATTATTTGCTTGCGTGATTTATCCGTATTATAAAATGTATTAATGACAGATTGCGGTTTCCATATTTGTGATACAGGCCACCAAACTTCATAAGCATAACGTTCTATGTCTCCATTGCTATTTTTTGTCCATGTATTCCTATATTCTGGTCGCCAATTACCAAAAATAAACTCTTCTGTCAGTTCTATTGATTCTGTTGGTGTATAGGACAATTGTACGCGGGAGTCCGCAGGTTTCCATCCATTTGTTATGTTGTCCCATTGCTCACGCTCTTTTCTGTCCACCAAGGCATCGGCGTCCGTATAAAAATAGTTTTTTCTTTCTCTATTTTTTAAATCTCCCCCAAAGCCAGATGCATAGATTTCAGTAACAATTCGATCATTATTATCAAAAATATAAGTAGTCATAAATCCAAATCCAGCAGTATTATCATCAATAAAAGATACTTTCTGTTCTGAGAGTTGGCCCGATGAATGATAAGCATAACTTACTTGTGCGTCCCACTCCCAGGTATTGGTTATCGTGTTAAATCGTTCATATCTATCTGTTATCGCTTGTCCGGTATTGGAATATGTCACGATTGACTTATAGGCATCTTTAAGGGTATTGGTCATGCTATCCAACTCTTGCCTAATATAAAGTGTATTATTTCCATTTGTATCGTATTCGTAATTTTGCGCCATACTGGGTTGCCAGTTGGCACCATCCCAATAGTCTGTTTTTATTTGGGAGTAAAGGTTATTCGCATTAAAGGAGTAGAATTCCTGCTCATAATTGGCCAAAGGGTCATCGGCATTAAAAGTTTTTACTGTGGTACTTTTAATGGGTAGTGGAATAGGCGATTGCGCTATGAGACCCGTTCCAAAGCAGAAAAGAAATAAAATAGAGAGTTTGTAAGATTTTTTCATGTTGAAAAATTATTTATAAAAAAGGCGAAAACTTGTTCTTTGAAGCAATTTAATTCTTAACATATCTACTTTGAAAAAGTTTTTAATAGCGTTCTAATGTCCTCTAAATGTAAAATATTAGCCTTGATATGAACAAAGTTCTGTTTATAGTTACTTAATGTCATAGGCCAACACCTCATCCGATCGGCGTACGGTAGGGTCGCAGCCACAAGTATATCGAAAATCAAAAAACGTGATCTTGTCTCCGGGTGAAAGTTGATTAATGGCGGAAGAGACCTTTTCATTGAACTGTGCGCCATTATTGGTGATATCAGGAGAGGGGTCTTGGTTTTTACGGGTATAGGTTACCTTAAACGAAACCATATTACACTGTAGGTTTAAATCAAATTTTTTTAAGATAGTTGCAATGCCTCTACCGCTTGTGGCGCGTACTATTGTAGGATCAGGAATTCTTTTCACCCTAAAATATTGTGTATCAATAGGCTGCGCCGTTAGGGAATCGGATACTATAAGCCATGCCATATTGGTATCTCTGGTACAAATATCCCATTGGTAATGCCCGTTGCCTCGGTTTGATAATTGCCCTTGCGAAGCCACCACTTGTATTTGGTTGGAGGGCAAATCATCTACGACAATAGTCACAGGATTACTCGCTCCGCAGAACACGGCATTCATTTTGTCCAATTGTACAGCTACCTGAGCCGACGAAAATAGGGGACTTAGGCATCCTAAAGTAATAATTTGGAATAAATAAACAACACTACTTTTATAATTTAAAGACATAATAATGTGTGAAAAATATTTAAATAAAGATAATAATCTTATAAAACTC
>JBEAVK010000081.1:0-32975 GCA_041160955.1 Bacteroidota bacterium | reverse complement strand
GGCCGAAACAAAGAGTATATCTCGGAGGTAGTTGCCCCAAATTCGGGGTCATTGACTACTCCACAAAGGAAATAAGGGAAAGAGGAGGTGCGGTCAACGGATACGAGTGTGTCCTGCCTTTCTACTGTGCAATTTACGACAACGTCTTCGCCTTCAAAATCGGCGATTTGGTCATTGAGTAATTCTGCTCCAAACGGTGTAGGTTTTGTACAGGCAAATGATAATATGCAAGCGATGGCTGCAAAGAGGATGGAGTGGCTAAATTTGTAGTTCATGTGTTGTGTTTAAAAAAGTTAGCGTTGAACATTGTAGGTATTATTCAATGTTCAACGCTAAGTATAATGCTCAAATGACGGGTATTATCCCTCTACGGTTGCCTCTATAAGTGCATTAAATGTAGCAAGGGTATTAGAGAAGAAGGTTTCTTCCGTATCCCATAGCTGTACAATTTTTGCATTACCGGCTGTCAGGTAATCAACGTTTGCATCGAAGGATTCGCTGCCTATGATGATGGCATCGGAGTAGGCAGAAGCACCGCGGTGAATGGAAGCGGAGCCATCAGGGTTGCGGAAAACATCCAAATCGCCTTCTTTTAAGTTGTTGATAGCGGCTTTTGCAAAAAAGCGCTCCGTCATGTGTTCGTAAGGCATATCGAATAGGCCATAAACGAGGGCAGCATGTGTAAACAACGGCTCTGTTTTATAAGCTGTGCGTAGGAAAAATGGAATAAGTCCGGCCATAAATCCTTCGCAAAGGATAATATCCGGTGCCCAGCCAAATTTTTTCACAATTTCGATCGCGCCTTTACAGAAAAAGGCTGCACGATCGGCGTTATCCTCAAACGGTTCTTCTGGTGTTCCATAAGTAGTTGGCCGCTTGAAAAACTCATCATTGTCCAAGAAATAGACCTGAAGGCGGGAATTGGGCAAAGATGCCACTTTGATCAAGAGCGGGTAATCATCGTCGTCAACAATAATATTCATACCCGACAAACGCACTACTTCATGCAAACGGTGACGGCGTTCATTGACGCAACTGTAACGCGGCATAAGAATCCGCAACTCATAGCCATTGTCTGCAAGATATTTTGGCAATTTAGCAATGATTGACGACATCGCTGTACCCTCGGTGTAGGGCTCAATTTCCTGAGTAATCAGGAGCACGCGCTTCTTTTCCATGTAATAATCTCCTAGATGCTTTTGTTAAAAAATCCCATGCGTCAGAAAAATATTTATTTTCTGTTGTCTTTGCTCTGCCATTGCAGAACAATTTCGGGTGCAAAAGTATATAAAAAAACGGAGTTCTTTTGCATCTATTTTAGGTATAAAAAATTCCGAACCCTAAAAAAGGCTAAATTCGCTCTAAAACACGGAAAATATAGTCGTATTCGTTCTTTTCATCCGCCTTGTGTGCCTCGTGCAATAGTATGCGCCATGCGGCAATATCGAGTGTCGGAAAATAAACTTCGCCCGGCACTTCGAGATTTACCTCTGTGATATACACTTTGTCCCAGTCGGCAGCACTCTGCTCGTAAATTTGTCCACCACCAATAATAAAAGCCTCTTCGGTACCTGTATCCAGCGCCAATTCGTAGGCTTCTTCTAAATGGTGTGCAACCAGCACGCCTTCTGCCGAAAAGTAAGGGTCGCGCGTCACCACAATATTCGTCCGCTTGGGCAATGGCCGCCCAATGCTATGGTAAGTATTGCGCCCCATAATAATAGGGTGACCCAAGGTGGTGCGCTTGAAATAAGCCAAATCGGCGGGTAAATACCACGGAATTTGGTTGCCACTCCCAATCACATTATCATGGGCAACGGCTACAATGGCTGAAATGAGCATAGTTTTAGTCCACGATCATGGTACTGTGGTCCAGTTCCTGTTGTCTAATATGTGTTGGTATAATACGTGCTTCGTATTGTTGGTTGCGCAATTGTGGTTCAAAACCCGCCTCGCGGATGGCCTGTTGGATACCATCGGCAGTGAAGCGGAACTTGGCTCCTGCGGCAGATACCACGTTTTCTTCGATCATAATTGAACCAAAATCATTCGCACCGGAGTGCAGACATACTTGCGCCACTTGTTTGCCTACTGTAAGCCATGAGGCTTGGATATTTTTGATATTGGGCAACATGATCCGGCTCAAGGCAATCATGCGCACATATTCGTCGCCGGTAACGGCATTGCGGGCGCGCTTGATTTTCTTTAAAATAGTATCTTCGTCTTGGAATGGCCAAGGTATAAATGCAATAAAGCCCTTGGATTCCGCTGGTTTTTCGGATTGTACCTGCCGTATTTCGGTCAAATGCTCAAAACGCTCTAAATTGGTTTCAATATGCCCAAACATCATGGTGGCAGAACTGGTCAAGTTCAGTTTATGTGCAGCGCGCATCACATTGAGCCATTCTTCACCACCGCATTTGCCTTTCGAGATGAGGCGACGCACACGGTCGCTGAGGATTTCAGCACCAGCGCCGGGCAAGGAGTCCAAACCACTGTCTTTCAAAGCGGCCAATACATCGTAATGGCTCATTTTTTCCAATTTGGCTACGTGTGCAATTTCTGGCGGCCCCAAGGCGTGGAGTTTGAGATTGGGGTAAATATCTTTTAATTGGCGGAACAGATCGGTATAAAAGCCAAGACCCAAATCGGGGTGGTGGCCGCCTTGCAGGAGCAATTGCTCACCGCCGAGTTCAAACATCTCGTCTATTTTTTGTCGGTACTCGTCTATAGTGGTGATATACGATTCATCGTGTCCGGGACGGCGGTAAAAATTACAAAATTTGCAATTCGCAATACAGACATTGGTCGTATTGGAATTCCGGTCGATGATCCATGTCACTTTGTTATTAGGGACATGGTGCTGCCGGAGCTGGTTGGCCACAAACATCAATTCCGTAGTGGGTGCATTTTCAAAGAGAAACACCCCTTCTTCGGCGGTGAGCCACTCCAAATGCAGGGCGCGGGTCAATAAATCACTGGTATTCATTTTCACAATTTTCAATTTTATTTGAAAGAACAAAGTTACGGCGGTTTTTGTTTAGGAATGTGTTATCTTTGAAATAAAATGATCTTATAATCGCTTGTTGTAAGTTTTTACTGCAATTTTAAGAATGAGTAGAATAATAATTTATTCAATATCCATCCCATGAAAAACATACATACAATTCTATTTTTTTATGCATAATCACTCAATTATCAGCGCAAACCACGTGGTTTGTATGATTTTCATGCACAAAACCTACAGAGACGAAGTATGAATTAGGTGCATCTTGTTATTGCTGCGACCACCGAGCCCCCCTCTACCCAATCAACTCCTTAGCCGTCACCAACGCAGCATCGCTTGGCGGATTACCGCTTAGCATCACTGCGATAGAGCGCACCCGTTCGTCCTCATTGAGTAGCCGAACATTGGTGAGTGTGCGGTCGCCCTGTATTTTTTTATACACAAAATAATGCGCATCAGCGCGGGCTGCTACTTGAGGCGTGTGGGTGATACAGATTACTTGGTGTCGTCCCGCTAATTCTTTGAGGATCAAGCCCATTTTCATTGAAACATCGCCGCTTACCCCTGCGTCAATTTCATCAAAAATAAGCGTTGGTAATGGAATGGCATCTGCCACAATACTTTTGGTACACAGGTTGAGGCGCGATAATTCACCCCCCGAAGCCACATCTTTTATCGGTAAAAACTTGCTACCTATATTAGTCGCAAACAAAAATTGGACATCATCGGTGCCAGTAGGCGTAAGATTTTCGGTGCTTTCTACCGCTACTTTCAGGCGAGCATGTGGCATAGATAACATAGCCAGCATCGATTGCACTTTACTTTCAAAACCCGCCACTACGCTACGGCGGCGTTTGCCCATGTCGGCGGCGGCTTTGCGCAATTGGGTTTCTTGTTGGGCAATTTGCTTTTCCAAGGCCGCTATTGCAGCACCGAGATCGGTAAAACCACCTGTTTGTTGCTCCAATTCGTCCTGCAATTGTAATAATGCTGCGGTATCGCCTACGTTGTGCTTTTTTTGGAGTTTGTACAGGACATTGAGCCGATCCTCCACTTCTGCAATACGCTGAGGATCAAATTCTGTCCGTTCTGCAATGCGTTCACAATCCTTGGCGAGTTCCTGCATTTCTGCCAAAATACCTTCTAACCGCTCGCTAATTTCATTCAATTCGCCCGAAATTTTGCGGGTTGCTTGTAATGAACGGGCTATTTCCTGCACTTGCCCAACCATATTCACCTCGGCTTCGGCCATACTGTTGTAAGCCGCGCCATAAGTTCGTTTTATATCTTCAGCGTTAGCAAGCCGAGATTGTTCGTTTTCGAGTTTTTCTTGTTCGCCGAGTACGAGATCTGCCTGTCGGAGTTCTTCCAATTGAAACTTGAGGAATTCCATTTCTTTGGCTCCATTTTGGCTGCGCTCTATCATATCGGTGAGTTTACGGCGGTCGGCAGCGTATTTTTTATAGCCCTCCCGATATACTTTCAGCGGCTCTGAATTATCGGCCAAAGCATCAATCATCCGTAATTGAAAATTGACATTGTGGATATCCAGTGTATCAAACTGTTGGTGCAAATCCACCAAATTCTCGGTCAGTCGTTGTAAAACCTGATTATTTACAGGTGTATCGTTGATAAATGCACGACTTTTCCCGGCGGGGGACAATTCTCTACGAATGACCACTTCATCATCGTAATCCAATTCATGGTCATTAAAAAAAGCGTGTAAATCATAGCCTTTCACTTCAAAAAAGCCTTCTACCACGCATTTTTCTTGGTCGTTATAAAATATCTTACTATCGGCTCGTTCGCCCATAATTAGCCCCAGCGCACCCAGTAATATAGATTTACCAGCACCAGTTTCACCCGTGATGATGGTGAGGTGTTCGGAACAAATGATATCGAGTTCGTCGATCAGTGCGTAATTGCGGATATGTAGCCTTTTGAGCATAAGTGTAATATTTCGGGTGCAAAAGTAGTAAGTAAAGGTTGAAATAAAAAACTTATTTTAAAACAAATAGTTTTTACAACCATTTTAAAGTTCATCTGTTGAGCCATTATGACACTTTTTACTACACACCGAACCGAAAGCCGCCGCTCTTTTTGGTATCGTTTTTTGTTCAATATTTATCCCATGTACAAGGCTACGGGCGCACGGGTAAAGTTTTTAAGTGCTGATTTTCAGGAAGCGCATATTTTGCTTACCCGCAATATCCTTACTCGGAATATCGTAAATACGATCTTTGGTGGTAGTATTTATAGTAGTATTGATCCGATTTTTATGTTGCAGATACAAGAAATTCTAGGTAAGGATTACGTGGTATGGGATAAAGCGGCAACGATTCGGTTTGTGCGTCCGGCGCGCAAGCGACTTATCGCACAGTGCTTGGTCACCGATGAGCAACTGCTTCATATCCGAACCACTGTTGCCCAACAAAACGAAATGGATTTGGTACTGCCATTAGAGTATTTTGACGAAACGGGGAAAGTTGCTGTACAATTTAGTAAGACGATTTATATAGCCAATCAGGCTCATTATGCACAAAAACGAGCGGCAAAGGGTCAGAATAGTGCTTATAAAAAAATTATAGGCTAAAAAAGCAGGTTTTCTTTGTAACGACCTAGTGCACTGTAAAGTATGTTTTTGTACGTGTAGTACGATTTTCTTTCACAAAAAGACACAAAGTTCACAAAGACGTAGATTGGACGCTTCGCTTTTTTTAGAACACAAAGCACTATATTTGTCTTTAATTCAATAACACACAAAAGTGTACTGTACAGCCTACGCTTTGTGAACTTTGTGTCCTTTTGTGGTGGACAAATGTGTACACTAGTTGCTTTGTGGTAGCATACAGGGCGTTGCGGATTTTTATCAAGTGAAAACAGGTAAATAAGTCTCTAATCCGTATGCTATCGAGGTTTTCGGTAACCGAATTCAAAAAAACACCACTAAGTTGCCAAAAAGCAGTTTCTTTGCGTTGGTTTAGCGCATTGATACTATCGCGCACTAATCACTTCATTTCATTTATTATCAGCACAAAATGTCTAATTACAGCACTCCAGTAACACCTAACTCATCCAATCCAACGGTTTTTTTTGATATCCAAATCGGCGATGTACCAGCTGGCCGTATTACCTTTGAACTCTTTGCCGATGTGGTTCCACTAACCGCCGAAAACTTCCGTGCACTGTGCACAGGCGAGAAAGGTATTGGTAATTCGGGTAAGCCATTACACTTTAAGGGTAGCGGTTTTCACCGTATTATCCAGCAGTTTATGTGCCAGGGCGGCGATTTTACAGCAGGCAATGGTACGGGCGGCGAGTCCATTTACGGTATGAAATTTGCCGATGAATCATTTGCAGGCAAAGCAGGCAACCACGCTGGCCCAGGTATTCTTTCTATGGCTAATGCCGGTAGGAATACCAATGGTTCTCAGTTTTTTATCTGCACTATTCCCACAGATTGGCTCAATGGCAACCACGTTGTATTTGGTCAAGTCATTGATGGCTATGATGTAGTGGTAAAAATGGAAGCAGTAGGCAGCCGAAGTGGTGCAACTTCACAAAAAGTTATTATTGCCGATTGCGGTCAACTGTAATCTTATTCCTTAAACATTTAAAAATATGGACGTTTCAAGTATTGTTATTCTTTTACTAATCGCCATAGCGGCTACTGCAATCTTAACGGTGCAGCAGGGAACGGTGGCAGTTACTACTATTTTTGGAAAATATAGCAGAACGCTTTATCCGGGACTAAACTTTAAAATACCGCTGATTGAACAGGTATTTAAGCGTATTTCCATCCAAAACAGGGCAGTTGAAATGTCCTTTCAGGCTGTGACTGTCGATCAGGCTAATGTGCATTTTACATCGCTTTTGCTTTTTGCAGTGATGGAAAACTCGGAATCAACGATCCAAAAAGTCGCCTTCCGCTTTATGAGTGAAAAGGATTTTATGACCTCTCTGACACGTACAGTAGAAGGAAGTATCCGTGCTTTTGTGGCCATTAAGAAACAGGCGGAGATCCTTTCTTTACGCCACGAAATTACCGAAGCAGTAAAAGCAAATGTGGATCACATGTTAGAAGATTGGGGTTTCCACCTCCTCGACTTACAAATTAACGATATTACTTTTGACGATGAAGTGCTGCGCTCCATGAGTAAGGTAGTGGCTTCCAATAACCTACGCGCCGCCGCCGAAAATGAAGGCCAAGCACTCTTAATCACCAAAACCAAAGCCGCAGAAGCAGAAGGTAACGCGATCCGTATCTCTGCCGAAGCAGAACGCGAAGCAGCGCGTATGCGTGGACAAGCTGTAGCACTATTCCGGGAAGAAGTAGCCAAGGGGATGAGCCAAGCAGCACGTGAAATGCGCGATGCCAACATGGATACCTCTGTCATCTTGTTCTCGATGTGGACCGAAGCCATCAAAAATTTTACAGAAAACGGAAAAGGAAATGTTATTTTCTTGGACGGGTCGGTGGATGGTATGCAAAAGACCTTGAACCAAATGATGGCCTTGAATCAGTTGGAAGTATTTGGCAAAAAGAACGAAAAATAATAAATACTAGGAACACGATGCTGAAGTAAGATAAAATACTTCAGCATCGTTCCTAAGTCCTAGCCTGGTATTATTTCCGGAAAATCTTCATCGGGTTCCTCCTCTGTATCTCCTAATTTTATAGTAGCGCTATTTCCCCCCAAGATACCTAAAGCAATCATAGCGCGTTCGCTGGCCATTTGCTCCGCACTTTTCTTGTTAAAATCATCGGCAGTACCTACTTTTTTGTTATCGACATATACTGCCACTTTAAATTTATCGCGTTTATCACTTTTATATTTTGTGAGTACTTTGTAGTCGATTTGGTGTCCACTTTTCTGGCACCATTCCAAAAGTTGGCTTTTGAAATTATCGTCGTACATTTCCAAATCATGGATATTCAGGTATTTACGTAAAATCCGATTGATAACATATTTACGGGTTTTTTCGTAACCTAGTTCGATATAAATAGCACCTACCAATGCTTCCAACGAATTACCCAACATTGATTTGGACAATTTGGTTTGGTTATACGAAGATAGATACATATCCAAGCCCATTTTATCGCCAATTTCGTCCAACGAATTTCGTTTGACAATTTTAGAGCGCATTTTGGTCAGAAAACCCTCGTCGCTGTTAGGGTATTTCTTAAAAAGATATTCTCCTACAATAGTACTCAGTACGGCATCGCCCAAAAATTCCAAGCGTTCGTTGTTGGAAATAGCATAATCGCCATTGCTAAACGTGCTTTTATGGTAAAAAGCCAACTTAAACAGTTGAAGATATACGGGAGTAAAGCCCAACAGGGATTTAAGGCGACGCGCAAGTTCGCGATCCTTGTGGAGGTAATAATTATATAATCTGCGGATAACTCTCAAAATCGTATATCTCGTACAACAAGTGTGATTAAATTTTCTTTAAAATAACGGATGCATTATGACCACCAAATCCAAAGGTATTACTGATGGCTGCACGCACTTTACGGTGTTGCGCCTCGTTGAACGTTAGGTTAAGTCGTGGGTCAATATTGGGATCGTCGGTGAAATGGTTGATAGTTGGCGGAATAAAATCATCTTGCATTGCCACAATACTGGCAATTGCTTCTACTGCACCAGCCGCACCCAACAAGTGTCCCGTCATACTTTTGGTGGATGAAATATTGAGGTTGTAGGCATGATCGCCAAAGACATGGAGAATTGCTTTTAGTTCAGCCACATCGCCCAATGGCGTAGAAGTACCGTGCACGTTCACATAATCAATATCCTCTGGGTTCATGCCTGCATCGGCAAGTGCAATGTTCATCACATTAATCACCCCAATTCCTTCGGGATGCGGTGCTGTAATATGGTGTGCATCGGCGGTAGCAGCAGCACCCACCACTTCTGCGAATATCGTCGCACCACGTTTAACAGCGTGTTCATATTCTTCAAGAATCAAAGCGCCAGCACCTTCACCCAATACAAAACCATCGCGTTCGTAATCAAAAGGGCGCGATGCAGTTTTTGGGTCATCGTTGCGTTCGCTAAGGGCTTTCATGGAATTAAAACCACCAACAGCGGTTTTTGTCACCGTTGCTTCCGAACCGCCAGTAACAATAATATCAGCGCGACCAATACGAATATGGTCATAAGCGTTCATTATAGCGTGCGATGAAGAGGCACAAGCCGAAACAGTGGCATAGTTGACCCCCATAAATCCATATTGCATAGAGATCATGCCTGCTGCAATATCAGATATCATTTTTGGGATGAGGAAGGGATTATGTTTTGGGATTCCATTACCCAAAGCAAAATCTTCTACTTCTTTTTCCAAAGTAGCGAGGCCACCAATACCGGATGCCCAAACGACACCCACACGGGTTTTATCAATTTGGTCTAGATCGAGCCCCGAATGGGCTAGTGCTTCCGCAGTAGAGGCTAATGCGAATTGAGTAAAGCGGTCAACACGCCGTACTTCGCGTTTTTCCATAAAATCCTCTGGCTGAAAACCTTTTACTTCGCAGGCAAACTGCGTTTTAAAAAGAGAGGCATCAAATAGCGTGATTTTGTCGGCACCACTTACGCCATTTTTCAATCCTTCTGTATAGGCGGCCAATGTATTGCCGATGGGGGTAAGGGCACCAAGGCCTGTAACAACGACTCGTTTCATAAGCAATAGTTCAAGTCTCGTTTAAAAAGACGCTCAAAGGTAAAGCGTTAGATTGATTGGCGGTATATCTATTTTTCCTGAATAAGGATCTTTTTAGGTATTTTGTCATAAAAAGCACCATAATTGAAAAAATAATATTAATATTTTGTCAAAAAAATAGATTAATCTCTTTTTTAACAAAAAAAATAAAGAAGTCTCTATACTTTTGAGGCTTACTTTTTGTAATTGATCTACAACAATGAAATCGATATTTTTTATTACCAGTTTTGTTTTATCCCTTTGCGTTAACATTTTTGCGCAAACAACTACCACTGCACAGAACAGCGTAGTGGAAACTGCTGCACGTACCAGCACCGATCTTTTGTCGAAGAAATACAACCTCAACGAAGATCAATCTAAGCGCATGATGACCATTCAGGTGCGCAAATTGACCAATCTATCACAAATTGAATCGTTGAAAACGACCGATAATGCCAAGTATCTTCAGAAGTTAAAAAATATTCAATCTGGCACATTGGGTAGTATTCGGCGATTGTTGGTTGGGAAAGAACAATTGGCAATTTACCAAAAAACACAAGCCGAATTGCGCACACAAAAAGCAAAAAAACAGAAGCAATTGGCGGGTAAAGGTTTGTCAAAAGCCGAAATAGATCAGGCGTTGCTGGATATTTACGCCGAATAACCATTGCATTACAGCGCTTTAATCTTTTTTTATACAGCACAACCGCTATGCTTATTTTTGCAGTTCGTTTAATCATCGAAAAAGATGGTAAATTGCTCTTTTTGCACCAAACTAAGCAAAATGGAGGTGGCTTTTCATTGGTAGGGGGTAATGTGGAAGACCGCGAATTTGCGCGGGAAGCCTTGGCGCGCGAAGCAAAGGAAGAAGCAGGCATTAGCATCCTTCCACATGATTTGGACTTAATACATGTGCTGCACAGGCATAAATTAAAGAAAAATGAGCAATCGCTCGTATTATATTTCAAAGCAAAGCAGTTTGAAGGCGTACCAGAACCTTTGGAGCGCAAAAAATTCCGCGATGTTGTTTGGTTGCCGATAGATGACCTCCCCGAAAATATTTCCAAAGCAACAAAACATGTACTCTCCAATATCAAACAAGGAGATATTTACTCGGAATTTCCAAATCGTTCTAAAGTACTCACGTATTGGAGTCAATTCAGCGAATCTTGGTCTGCCAGGCTGCCCGATTATTAATAAAAACACGCTCTTGATATTTTTTTTCGACAAACCCTTGACAAATCTAATTGAACGACGTATCTTTGTGCTGTTTTTGTGTAGCGTTTTTCTTTTTTGAAGATTATACTTGATTTTGTGGTCTTCATATTCCGTTTTAGTTTGTTTTTTTAGTCTCAAATGTTAATCCTTCACCCCATTCAATACTTTTATTGATTGGTTTCCGTTATTAAAATAATTGACAAACAAAATACGCTAATGTCTAGTGTTATTTTAAACAATATATCAGGTTAGTGCTTTTTGACCCAATAAAGGTCATACCACTTCCCTCTTTCTTTTGGTTCAGATGTCTTATGCTTTTATAGGCGAGATTCGCCCGGTTTCTAAACGTAGAAGCCGGGCTTTTTTATTCCCCCTTTTTTTCGTTCCTTTGCACCCACATGAATTTTTTAACACTCGAAAATGTTACCCGCTCGTACGGCGAAAAAGTACTCTTTAAAGGAATTAACCTCCATATTGATAAGGGGCACAAAATAGGTCTGATTGCCAAAAATGGCACCGGAAAATCAACCCTTATGCGCGTCATAGCAGGAAAGGAGGGCTCCGAAGGCGAAAACTCTAAAATTATTATCCGAAAAGATATTCGGATCGGATGGCTCGATCAAGAACCTGATTTTCACCCAGAAATGGACGTATTGAGTGCTGTATTAGACGATAAAAACCCAAAAGTGCGTGCTGTGAAAATGTACGAAAAAGCACTCCTCCACCCCGAAAACGAAACGGACCTCCAAGACGCTATGGAACTTATGGACGAATTGGATGCGTGGTCGTTTGAGTCCAAAGTAAAAGAATTGCTCTATCAATTTAAGATGGACCAACTCGATCATAAAGTAAAATCGCTTTCCGGCGGACAAAAAAAACGGCTCGCCTTGGTCAAAATCCTGATCGAAGAACCCGATTTCCTGATCCTCGATGAGCCAACGAACCATTTGGATATTGAAATGATCGAATGGCTCGAAGAATACCTGAGTGCGCCTAATATTACACTGTTTATGGTAACGCACGATCGTTACTTCCTTGAAAATGTTTGCGATAGTATTATTGAATTGGAAGATGGACAATTGTGGCGCTATTCGGGTTCTTATTCCGATTATTTGGAGAAAAAATCCATGAAAGAAGAAGTGGATTCGGTTACCTATGATCGCCGTAAAAAAATGCTCAAACGCGAACTGGATTGGGTACGTAAAAGCCCAGCGGCGCGTACCTCAAAATCAAAAGCACGCGTGGACTCTTACTACGAACGCAAAGAGGCGAATGATGGACTCAAGCAGCAAAAGGAAGAGATGAGCATCCAAATCAAAGAAAACAGGATGGGGAGCAAGGTGGTCGAATGCCATAACGTGTCCAAGGCTTATGGCCCTAAGACGGTGGTCAATGCGTTTACGTACAAATTCAAACGCAAGGAGCGCGTAGGTATCGTAGGCCCCAATGGCGCTGGAAAGTCCACATTTTTACAACTTATTACCCAAGTCCTCGCACCCGATACGGGCAAAGTGGTGGTCGGCGATACCATTGTTTTTGGCCATTACCGCCAAGAAGGTATCCAATTACTAGAAGACAAACGTGTTATTGATGTGGTGCGCGATATTGCCGAAGTTATTCCATTGGAAAAAGGAAAGGAACTTACTGCCGCACAATTGCTGGAGCGTTTTTTGTTCAATCGCTCTCAACAGCAGGTCTATGTATCGCAATTGTCGGGTGGTGAGCGGCGCAGGCTTTACCTGATTACGGTTTTGATGAAAAACCCCAATTTCCTGATCCTCGATGAGCCGACCAATGATCTGGATGTGATGACGCTTCAGGTATTGGAAGATTTTTTAGAGGATTTCCCTGGTTGTCTTTTGGTGGTAACGCACGACCGCTATTTTATGGATAAACTGGTGGAGCACCTTTTTGTGTTTGAAGGCAATGGGCATATCCGCGATTTCTTGGGTACACACGTGGAATATCGGATGGTGAAAAAGCACGAGGAAGAACAACGCAAGAAAGCCGGCTCAGAACAAAAACAAGTGGCGGCTGCAACGATAAAAGAACCAGAAGCGCCCAAACCCGGACTTACTAGTACCGAACGCAACGAACTCAAAAAATTGGAAAGGGAAATTGCGCAGGGGGAAGCCCGTAAAAAAGAAATTATGGAGCGTTTTAACGCAGAGAACATTAGTCCTGATGAAATAGCCAAACTATCTACGGAATTAGGTACACTGCAAACAGCAATGGAGTTGAAGGAAATGCGTTGGTTGGAATTGTCGGTTTAAGTTGATGGATATTAAGTATTTGGACACAAATAATATTTCAGAACGAGGCTACTCATAAAGGATATGGGTGGCCTCGTTGTGTAAAACTATTCCTTCATCATATATGGTGTCGCTTTTAATAAAACAAAATTGATGTTTTTTATCTTTTTCGCAAAAAAAACAATTATTCAGCAATTTTTCGCCAGGTTTACGGAGTCTAATGTGTGTAAATTCAATTCAAGTTACCTTTTTTCGCTAGAATATCAATATTGCCTTTGTTTTAAAACAAAATAATATTTTTAATTTTTACTTAAAACAGTTCTAGTAATTACTTTTTTGAACAAAAGAGAAACTATCAATTGAAGATCGTTTAGATTCAAAATAGATTGCCAAATATTTGTCGGTTCGTTCCAATGACCGATAACTTTGTGCTTGGAAATACCATATTATTGTTCGCTTATTTTTTTATTATACAGCCCTTTCCTGTTCCAATTTTTACCGTCACCACCGGCATTGCGTAGTAATTAATTTTTTATTTTTCTGGATACGTGGGTAAATCCACGTATTGATTAAACAAACAAAATAAGATTGGCTTATGATGAATTTATCACTCAAACGAACGATACCGTTTGCCACGTTGGCATTGGTATCATTGGCAGCGGCATTTGTGCCTACTTTACCAAGTTTTGTTGATAGTGCTGGTGCTTACAGTGCTGCCGATATTACTTGGATATTGGTTGCCACGGCATTTGTATTCTTAATGACACCTGGCTTGGCATTTTTTTATGGTGGCATGGTACACCGAAAGAATGTCATTTCTACCATGATCAAAAGCGTAGTGGCTACTGGAGTAGTCAGTGTGCTATGGGTTGTAGTAGGATTTAGTCTCGCATTTGGCGAAAGTATGGGCGGGTTTATTGGCAACCCGATGACGTTCTTTTTCTTTAATAATGTAGGTTCTGGTGCGCCTTGGAGTTTGGCACCTACGATCCCGTTAGCGCTTTTTGCGCTTTTCCAGTTGATGTTTGCGATTATAACGCCTGGATTGGTGGTAGGTGCGGTAGCAGAGCGGATCAGGTTTACTTCTTACACCCTCTTCATTGCACTTTTTAGTCTTTTGGTGTATGCGCCTTTAGCGCACTGGACATGGCATCCTGATGGATTTTTGTTCAAAATGGGTGTCCTCGACTTTGCAGGTGGTACTGTTGTACATATTTCTGCTGGCTGCGCTGCGCTCATGGGCGCATTGGTACTCAAGCGTCGTATTGCACACATGGAACACAAAGAAATTCCACCTGCCAATATTCCTTATGTACTGATTGGTACTGGCCTTTTGTGGTTTGGTTGGTTTGGTTTTAATGCGGGTTCTGCGTTAGGTGCTAATGGGCTTGCGGTTTCTGCGTTTGCTACAACCAATACGGCTGCTGCTGCTGCTGGTTTGTCTTGGATGTTTTTTGATGTATTAAAAGGGAAAAAGCCATCGGTACTCGGTTTTTGTATTGGTGCTGTTGTTGGTTTAGTAGCAATTACGCCAGGCGCAGGTTTTGTAGGTATTCCGCAAAGTATTTTTATCGGAACAATTTCGGCTGTTATCTCTAATGTGGCCGTTTACTACAAGTCCAAATCATCCTTAGACGATACCCTTGATGTATTCCCTTGCCACGGAATTGGTGGTATGGTGGGTATGTTATTGACCGGTATTTTTGCTACTAAAGCCGTAAATGGTGCTGGTGCAGATGGTTTGTGGTTGGGCAATTTTGCGTTTTTCTTCACACAAGTAAAAGGCTTATTGGTTGCTGTGACTTATAGCTCTGTTATGTCTTATGCTATTTTTAAATTGATCAATTTTATTGAGCCAATGCGCGTAAGTTCGGAAGATGAAGAACTCGGTTTGGATGCTTCTCAACACGACGAAAAATATGTACAAGGCACACTATTGGTTTCACAAAAAGATGGCCGATTAAAAGAAGTCAATAATGACTAATTAATAAAAAAAAAGAGTAATTGTTTGATTATCAATTGATTGTATTGATCCATTATTCGCATTATCACTAAATAAAAAAAGGTACAACCATAATAATCTCTTCGGCAAAAGAGATTTGGTCGTACCAGTCCATTTCACTATCAATAAAACGAACTGCAATGTTACAAAGAATTCTTGTGACGGGCATAACTTTTTTTTGCCTGCAATTGGGTATAGCCCAACAAATCGCGACCACTGTCGCCATTGATTCCACTTCAAAACCCGTGGCAGAACCTAAGCCCACGACTGTTATTTCTGGTTTTGCGGATGCTTATTACCGCTATGATGCGGCTCAAACGCCCTTTAACAATAGGACGAGTTTTACTAATTCGCATAATTCATTTGAATTGGGTATGATTTCTGCCAAAGTTGACCAAAGTTTTGGTCGCGCTGCTATGACAGCCGATTTGGGCTTTGGCCGCCGCGCCGAAGAGTTCTCTTATGCGGATGCCAATACTCGATTTATTATTAAACAGTTGTTCTTGAGTTATAATTTCAAGCACGATGTAAAAGTAACTGCTGGCTCTTGGGCCACGCACGTGGGTTACGAGTTAGTGGATGCGTATGCCAACCGTAATTATAGTATGTCGTATATGTTTTCTTACGGGCCATTTTTCCATACTGGGGTCAAGGTTGAAAAAACATTTGGGCGGATCGGTGCCATGTTGGGTATTAGTAATCCAACCGACTTAAAATCTGCTAACTTTAGCGACAAATACTTGATTGGGCAATTAAATGCAGCTGGTAAGGACGGAAAACTAAAAGCATATTTGAATTTCCTAGCAGGTAAGCCCTCCGATTCTACGCAATATTCACAAGTAGATTTCGTAGCAACATATACTATTTCGGATAAATTTTCGCTAGGACTAAACAGCACTATGGCTAATATTCAGCAAAAAACCGCTGAATCTGATGGTTTTGGCGCTGCCGATCATTGGTGGGGTTCTGCGTTATATCTTAATGTAAACCCATCCTCTTGGTTGGGCCTTACCTTGCGCAGCGAGTATTTTAGCGATAAAAAGCAATTGAATGTATTTGGAATTGCCCCAAACGGTGGCGGTGTTTTTGCCAATACGCTTTCGTTGAATTTATCAAAAGATCATTTAACGCTTATTCCCGAAATTCGCTACGAAAAAGCAAATCAGGAATTGTTTTTTGATAAAGAAGGCGCAGGGACGAAAAGCGCATTTAGTTTCTTGTGCGCTGTGGTGTATAAGTTTTAAAAATTTGGACTAATATTGTAGTGTCGGTGTGAGTCGAAAGTCTAAATGATATTTTATTGACGCAAACAAGAGATTTCAACTAAATTGTCGGGGTGACAGAAAAAGTCGCCCCGACAATAGCCCAAATACTTAAATACTGATCTACCTTTGAGCCAACTTTGTCACGTACTCAACTCATTTTTCCAACATTTCCATCACTTCCACCTTTTTTCGCACTGATACGGGAATCATATCTCCGAGTCGATGGGTTTTAGCAAATAACCCACTGCGGCGTACCGAAAAGCACGCAAGGCAAATTCTTCGGAAGCGGTACAGAAAATATACGCGCCTCCAGTCAGGGAAATATTTCCAACAAATCGAAACCCGTTCCGTCACCCAACAGAATATCGAGAAAAATAATGTCGGGCTTTACCTGTTGGAGTAATTTTGCGGCACTCACTACCGAAAATGCAGTTCCAATTACGGAGACATCGGGGTAAAAAGCGGCAAATCTGCCTCTAATGCAGCAATGGCCTGTGGCATATCTTCTATAATAATGGCTTTCATATTAAAACCGCAAACCAATGCTACCATATAAGCGGACAGCCGGATCATTATCGGCTTTGGCAATATTGAGCCAAATAGGCCCTAGGATAGTTTGCAAGCCCAAAGTTACGCCAATGCTTTGTGCTAATTCATTATTTAGTTCTAAAAGCGGCGTTGTTTGGCCGCTATTCAGTCCAGTTCCCGACATAATGGCGTATTGAGGTATTACAAAATATTTTTTCTTTATGTTAAATGGTACGGCCATTTGCACACTTGCAAAAGCGGCATGTAGCGAAAACCCTTCCCGATTACCTGCAAAAGGCACAAAAGACCAATCGTTACGCCAATCTGCGCCCCCAGTATTGAACCGATCCAATACATCTAATTGTTGTTCTTGTTCTATATTAGTCAGCCTAAAACCCGTAAAAATATGCGGATATAAAGCCACACGGGGCGAAATCGGATAAATGTGTTCCCACCGAATCAAAACTTTAGTATAAGGTTTTACAATATGGCGCGAATCATCGAGGTTGATGATATTGCCATCATTTACGGTTTCGTTGACATACCGAACGCGTGTGGCTGCACTAAACCGCGCTTGAATAGAAAACCGACCACCAGAGGTCGGCAACATCGGTTGATCCAGCGTTTGGTGTAGTAAGATAAAATCAATGCCCGGTATTTGAGCAACTGATTTAACGACTCCGGTAATGGTATCACTATCGGGAAATGGCTGAGCGCGGCGACTTACTCGAATATCTGGTTTATACCCGATTTGTTCGTACGACAGGTATGTTCCTGTGAACGTATTTTTATTCAAATTACGCTGGATACCCGTTTGAAATTTGAAATACCTCCGTTTAAAGGTCTCGGATTTGAGGCTGTAAAAATAGACCGGAGCCGTTACGCGTTCAAAATAAGCCCTTGTCACAAAGTCAAATTTACTATTTCGAATAGCGACGCGGTGCTCGGCACGTACTTTATAGTTTTTGGCTATTTCTGTGGATAGTATAGTGCGCGATTTTGCCCCAAAAACATTACGCAAAGTAAGATTGCCAATCAATCCTGCGTCCATTTCATTATCGTAGTGCAATCCGGCCTTAAATGCAATGGGCGCATTGTTGCTGCTGTAAATATCCATCGAAGGCAGGGGAACCAAATCAGTATCCGCTGGTTTTTTCAAGGATGACACTCCTTTAATGGGTATTTCTTTTGCTAATTCTTTTTGCTGGCGTGCTAACGCTACTAATTGAGGCATAATCTTTTGCACCGCCAAATCTCCCGCCATAAGTATTTCTTTCACGAATTTAAAATCACTCGCTGATAGTTTTAAAGCATTGAGTTCCTGCGCAAAATCGGCATAGATACTACAACTCAATTTTTGCATATCACTTTCGGCAATACGGCTAAAACTGGTACTTTGCACCATAATTTTGGCCATAGAATGCAATTCATGCTCTGGAATAAGCGAAATACTGGTATATCCGCCAATAACAATATCGGCACCCATATCGCACAGTACATCCACTGGGAATGTTTTGAACACGCCACCATCTACGAGTATCTTGGAATTACCCATCAAAATAGGCGCAAAAAAACCAGGAATAGACATCGTTGTGCGCAAGGCCATCGCCAAACTTCCGCGATCAAGTACCAGTAATTGTCCATCGGAAATATTGGCGGCAGTACACCTAAATGGTATGGGAAATTGGCTAAAATTTTGGATATGTGCCACATGAGCCGTTAAGGCTTCTAGTTTATTGAGCAGTGCCTCGCCTTCAATCAAACCCGAGGGCAATTCTAATTTGTCTTCGCGCCAAGGCAATTCTAATACATAACGGCCATATTCATCCTGTTCATCGGGATGGATTTCATCGTATGGTGTTTTTACTTCAAACAATCTTGCCCAGTCGGTATTGCGTGCCATGCTATCCAATTGTTTCCCAGAATATCCAATGGCGTACAAGCCCCCCATGATACCGCCCATACTCGTACCCGAAATATAATCAATTTTAATCCCCAATGAATCAATTGCCTTGAGCAAGGCAATATGCGCTAGTCCTCGTGCGCCACCACCGCTGAGGCAAAGTCCAATAGCCGAATTTTGTGGCCGAGTGGTTTGTGCATGCGTTGAGTGTGCATGGACTAAAACAATGAATAGACCTAGAATAATATGGTTTTTGATGCTGGACATTGTTAAAAATACAAAACTTATATCAATCGTTAGTACACAGTATAATGGAGTACTGTGATAGAAATTGGGGTAGGATAACTATCAAAGTAAATCCTTATTGTTTGTAAGACGTATTTTAAAGGTAGAAAAGTTGCTAATCAGCGTATTTTTTATTGGAAGCCCATTGAGATTGTTCTTTTATGCTTAAAATTTGATACCAACCGTATGGTAAAGACCGTAGAAATTTAGCGCGAACACAACTAAAAAGTCGGTTCGCGCTAAATTAAAGCAATGAAAAGTATCAGTCTATCTTCTTACCGAATCTACCGCTGCTTTCAAAAAGTACAATAATGCGGCTACTACAACCACGTGCATGATATCAAGCACTACACCAAAACCTACAGTAACGTCTTTGATTTGTGTAAAAGGACTCATCAAGGATAATAAGCCGAGTACGATAGCCACAATACTAAATATGCGGAATCCATTATTGGTATATTTTTCAAATAAGAAAAACACAATACCCGCAATCAGTGTTGGAGCAATACTAGATATGATTACAGGGGCTAATGTTAATGTCTGACCCGGTTGAATGAAAATATCTTCGGTCAAAACACCTGCGGCGCGAAAAACAAAAAATAAAATGGCATTGACTACTGCGGCAACACCTGCAGCTTTAAGTGCTGCTACTAAGGACTGTTGGAGATTTAACTTCGTTTGCATAATTATTGATTTAAAATTGTGAATAAATATTACTTGTTTGTATTTTTATTATGACGCTAAGTGTATATACATTTATTGTATGTACAAATATTTAGGCAAATTTTTTTAACTCCTCAGTTCGTCCAACCACTCGTTCATCAGTCTGGCTTTTTCTTCATTGATTACCTTTGGCTTTCCGCCTTCCACAAATGAAGTGGTCTCTATGGTATTGAGCAGCGCAATACCCGCAGCCGTTATACGAATATCAACCTGTCTCCGGTCTGTTTCATTTTCAGTCCGAATGACTAGCATTTTTTCTACGAGTTTATCCACTATTCTAGTAGCATTAGAGGATTTATCGATCATTCTACGCGTAATTTCCTGGTTACAATAACATTCTGGAAACCTGCCTTTGAGGATGCGCAGTACGTTGTATTGGTGCGGCGTTATATCAAAGGGCTTTAGTTTTTCCATAAATATAGTATTCAGCCAACTGCTGGTGACCGCGATATTGAGGATCAATTTTTGAAACTCACTTTTAAACGGCTTGGTTTGATTTAATTCGTCTTCTAATCTCATGTGCTGAATTATTGTGCAAAGGTAAAGGTTTTTTAATTGTACGTACAAATATTTTTTCTATTTTTTTTCGGCGTATATTTTTTCTATCCTTTTCTATTGAAATTAAGCATTACTATCCAGCCGCCATCCAAATTCCCGGAGGGAATGTATGTTTGTAGGCTGAATGGAGAATTGGCTCCAAATCCCGTAGGGATTGCATGTTATTTTGTGCGTTTTTTACATGAAATCCCTACAGGATTTTGGCTATTTACCCTATTCGGCCCATAAACATGTATTCCTTACGGGAATTTTTTTGGGGCTGCTGGATAGTTACAATTAAGCAGTACTTTGGTAGAAATCCATTTGGTGACTTCCTTCTCGTCCATGACAACAAACTCTCTGATGATCCCGCTTTGTACAAACCCTAATCGATCCGAGTGCCTTCCGGTTTTGAGATAATAATCGCCCTTTTTAAAGGTTGTTAACTTAAAAAACGAACTAATTTTACCTAAATCATCGTGACTTACTCCAAAATATGTTTGTATATACTTTTCAAGTTCTGTCATGTTATATCATTAATTCTTACCCCGAAAAGAGGGGTGATGGGTGTTTTTTTTTGAACTTGTTTAGGAACGCAGCCGGAAAAACAACGTTCCCAAACAAGTTTTTATAGCCTAACGTTTTTTCCCAAAAACAATACCTCTAGGCCGGGTATTTATATCAACATACCATGCTTCCGCACTGGAACCATCAAGATTTGCGCGCATGATGGTGCCTTTGTTACGGTCGCCCCAGTAAATCTTTTTCCCGCTCGATTCATACGCGAGTGCATACACAACACGGGTAATACCTGTGGCCAAAACAGCAATATCAGAGCCATCTAATTTGGCAGATTTTAGGTGAATATCACCGGCTGCAATATACTGATCAAAGTAAATACGGTCATTAGCGACAATCAAACTACCACCCTCTGCTAGTGGAATAATTTCGGACTCCCCTGTACCATCTAGATTTTTTTTCCAAACACCACCATTATAGTTGATCCAGAAAATAGCCTTACTCACTGGATCAATGCAGATACCATCGGGATCATTGGTTTGTCCGGTCACAAAATCTTCTTTTTGTGTCACGTCATTGCTGCTTAGGTCAGCTCTTTGAATGCCCGTACCAGTATCCCAGTAGAGATGGCCTTTAGTGTAGTCAATACTCATGGCGTTGGGTGCATCGAGGCCACTGCGGAATACTTCTTGTCCCGATCCATCTGGCTCACAACGGTATATCGTACCTGCATCGTAGTCGCTGATATACAACTTGAAGTTGACAGTATCGAAAGTAGTGCCGTAAGAATCCTGCAAACCACTGACAGGCAAGATTTCCATAACTGGCGCAAGGTTATTGAGCAAACCAGAAAATAGTTGTGTGCCATCTGTGAAATAGACTGGGATACCCGTTGCCGCAGGGTCTTTGATCTGAATGGTTTTAGCAACGGTTTTTACTTCATTCGAACTGGAAGTAACCGCTACCATTTTGACCTGATACACGCCTGCTACGGCATAGATATGGGTCGGACTGGCTTCTGTCGAGGTTGTTCCGTCGCCAAAATTCCAGTTATAAGCTACAGTTCCTGCCCGTTCGGGGACAATAGACGTATTTGTAAAAACAACAGTTGCTGGTGCAAATCCATTGTTGTCCACCGTGAACGTAAAAAGCGGAACAGTACTGGCTGGCGGAACGGGAAAATCATCCTTTTTACACCCTGCGAGCCCAAAAATGCCCATCAATAAAAATAATCGTATTATGCTGTTCATGCTTATTGTTTTAGTGCAATGCCACGCGGGCTGGTGAGGCCAGTAGCCAAGGTTTCAGGGCTGGAGCCGTCCAAATTAGCACGGGTGATTTTACCACTTTCGCGTCCAGACCAGTAGAGTTTTTTATCAGTGTAGTCAATAGCCATACCATAAATACGAGATCCACTAGCATCAATAGTTACTTGGCCCGAACCGTCTAAATTAGTTTGGAATAGTTTCTTAGCATTTTGCTCATCATAGTACAGTTTATCATTTACCGTGTCCACAAATATTCCATATCCATAAGAACCGGTAATCAATGGCGTTACATTAGAACCATCCATATTAGCAACATATAGCACTTCAATATTTACTTCATAAAAATACATCTTATTGTTTTCTGGATCGAGGGCAATGGCGCGCATTTGACCACCAGGAATGTTCACGATACCTATTTGTGGCGATGAGCCATCTAGGTTAGCCCGCGATACATTGCCCAAATCATCTACCCAATAGACTTTCCCTCCGGCAGCATCAATAGCCACGCCATAAGGGTCTGATATATTGGAAACGATAGCCGTAAGCCCCGTTCCGTCGAGGTTCATACGCCAAATATTACCCATGTCAGCTACTTCAAAATCGCTAAAATAGACCTTATTATTTACCGCATCAAAGGCCATTCCAGAGCCTCCTTTACCAGTAATATTTAAGATAGTCGTAGTGGTCCCAGTACCATCAAGTGCCAATTTTTTGATGTTACTGGCAGCGGCTGAATATTCCATATAGTATAAGTCTTTTGTTACAGGAGCCGCTTTAACCGTTATTGTTTTGGTAACCACCGTTTCACCTACGGCACTTATTGCTTTCATGGTAACCGTGTAAGTACCAGCCGCCGCGTAGGTAAAGGAGGGATTAGCCGTAGTGGCTGTAGAATTGGCCGGATCGCCAAAAGCCCATTGGTATGATACCGCACCTTTTGAACTGTTGGTCATTTGCACGGGTTTGTTCGCAATCAAATCTGCTTCATTTTCAACGGTAAACCCGCCAAAAGGCAATACTTTTACCACTGTAGTATTGGTATTAGATCCGCCGGCTCCAGTAGCGACCAATGTTACCGTAAAGTTATCAGATGTCTGGTACGATTTTTTGGGGGATGCATCGGTAGATGTTGTACCATCGCCAAAACTCCATTTGAAAGATGTAGCATTGGCTGATGTATTCGTGAATTGTACTTCTTCATCCACTACTGCGGTCAATTTGCTGACTGTAAATCCAGATGTTGGATTGGCTGGTGGTGGGTCATCTTTTTTACAGGCATTAGAAAGGGAAATGCCTAGGATGAAAAGTAGAAAATAAATGTGTTTAGTGCGCATAAAATGGTTGTTTAAAAAGTGAGTAAGTGCTGCATTACGTATTAGTACTTAAGTATTTGGACACAAGTACTTAATATCCAGGATTTTGATACATCCCGCTATTGGTGTTGATCAATATTTCGCTTAATGGAATTGGAAACAATGTTTGATTAACCGATTTTACGGTGGGCAATATGTCCAAAGCGCGGCCTGTTCGCACCAAATCGAACCAGCGATGCCCTTCGAAAGCAAATTCCAATCGGCGTTCCAATTCAATGGTTGCCAACAAGCTTGCTTGGGTATTGGCGTTGGTTGCTGCCAAATTAGCACGAGAACGAATTGTATTAATATCGTCCTTAACCTTTTGTATATCGCCCGACTGTTGTGCTGTTGCTTCGGCGCGGATCAAGTACATTTCGGCTAAACGCAGTACAATCACATTGTCGCTGCCTGTACTCAAATCATCGTATTTAATGGCATACGGCAATGTACCCGAATACGAAATGGATGCAGGTAGCCGTTCGTCGCCAGCAGTGTATTTGCTAATTAAATCATCCGAAGGTGCTACTTCGCGGCGGCCATTGAGGTTGAGTGGGAAATTGTATTCCGCAATCCTATTCCTGTCCAATGCCACGAAATCAACTTCAAAAATGGATTCAGCCGTTTCTTCATCTGTAAAAATACTGGCGTAATTCGGGAGTAATTGATATTGATTGCTATTGATCACGTCATTGGCGTATCTGGCTGCATTGGCGTAGTCTTTTTGATACAGATACACCCGCGCAAGCAGCGCTTTGGCTGCATTTTGGGATGCCTTTATTTTACTACCCCCTGCTGGCAAATGTTCTACCGCAAATAACAAATCGGAAATGATGGCAGCATATACAACGCCTACTTCATCGCGGGGAACATTCACTTGCTCCACGCCAATGGTTGGTGTCGTTTTTACTGGAATCGCTCCAAAATAATTAAGCAGGTTAAAATGGTGCAATGCTCGGATAAAATACAATTCGCCCAGCGCCACATTTTTTTCGGTCTCGCTCATGTCACTGATATTGGGTACTTCCACAATAACATTATTGGCAACATTAATACCGTCGTAAATAACCGTCCAAATACCATCTATGGCTTCATTTTCAGGCAAAATACTGTTGTTATCAATTTCTGCGAAATTCACAGAGGTCGCATTGGGTGGATGCACCAAATTATCCGCAGCCAAATCGGCAAAAATGCCATAATTACGCCCGTAGTAACTCAGGCTTTGGAGGCCGGAATATGCTCCATTAATACCGCGTTGGATTCCTTTTTTGTCTTTGAATACCTCCGAAGCGGGGATTGAACTTTGTGGCTCCACATCCAACACATTGCAGGATGCGGTAAAAAGCAGTAAACTGCTGAGAATATAGATATATTTCATGGTTAAAATGTCAAATTAAGCCCAAACGTATAAGCACGCGCTTGTGGGTAGGTGAAAAAATCGGTACCGATAACAGCATTTTCGTTGCCGCGATAGTTTACTTCGGGGTCTAAACCGGAATAGTTCGTAAATGTAAGCAGGTTTTGTCCACTAAAATAGAGCCTTAACCCTGATATTTTTTTGTCGCGCAGTAGATCTTTGTTAAAAGAATAACCCAATGTAAGGTTTTTTAGGCGCAAATAAGAACCATCTTCGATAAAACGAGAGGAGGACCGCCTGTTGGACGCGGCGCGCACCGGATCGTTGGTGGCATCTGGAATGGGGGTAATATCGCCTGGTTTCTGCCAACGTCTGTTTACAATCTCCAGTTGGTTGTCGCCGCCCTGTAATGATTCCAAAAACAAGCGCGAACCATTAAACATGTCATTGCCGTATGAGCCTTGGAAAAAGATGCTCAGGTCAATACCTTTATACTCAAAAGTATTGGTGATACCCCCAATAAAATCTGGGTGTGGATTACCTACCATAGTCCGGTCGTCGGTCGTAATTTCGCCATCAAAATTTTTATCAGCATATACTACATCACCTGTTGAAGGATCCACACCGAGCCATTCGTAATTGTAGAAAATACCTATTGGCTGTCCTTCTTCTATGCGGTTGCTGCCGCGCCCAAGGTCGTCAATAGGTTGGTTATTATACAGTTCCAGTACTTTGTTTCGATTGGCTGAAATATTAAGACGGGTATTCCAGGAGAGGGTTCTGCCGGGCAGGTTATCGGTAGTCAAGGAGAGTTCGATACCTCTGTTTTGTACCCTTCCCACATTTTGAGTAACGACAGAGAACCCCGAACTCGTTGGCAGTGGCCTGCTGAGCAATAAATCTTTTGTTTGCTTATCGTAGAGGTCGATGGTAGCGGTTATTTTATTGTCGAACAGACCGATATCCAAGCCCAAATTGGTTTGAGCGGTGGTCTCCCATTTCAAGTCGGGGTTTGGAATATTATTGGGAAAAACACCCGGTTGACCGCCATAGGCTGTAATACCATATAAGGCTGCAAAGAGAAACTGCGGAATATCATCATTACCCGTTAGACCGTAACTAGCCCTTATTTTCAATTCTGATATGGCTTTTACCTTAAAAAACGACTCTTCTCCAATACGCCAAGCAGCAGATGCTGCCGGGAAAAAGCCATTTCGGTTGTTTTCGCCAAACCGCGATGATCCGTCCAAACGCCCAGAAAAGGTAAACAGGTATTTATTGTCAAAATTATAATTAGCACGTCCAAAAAACGAACGGATACCGCTTTCAAAACCAGAAGTACTGGCGGATACAATGGTGGTAGCAGAATTGATATATTGTAAACCGGGATCGGCAAAATCTTGCGCCCGAATAAATGAGGAGCGATTTTCGTACCGTTCAAAACTATAGCCCCCCATCACTTCCATGGAATGCTTCTTTATTGATTTTTGGTAGCGTAAAAAATTATTCGACACCACATTTAGCACGTTGGTATAGGTCTCAAAACCAAGGCCGTTAAATTTGGCACCTTGCACCGTTTTAATGGATTCGTAAGCGTGCTCGCGGAAATTTAAAAAATCAGCCCCCCATTTGGTGGACAAAGTAAGACCGGGCAAAATTTTGTAATCGGCATATACATTGGCAATCGTGCGGAACGAAAAATTTTGGTTAATCGCCTCGTTGGCAATAGAAACGGCATTGGAATAAGGGCCTTCTTGGTTATAAGTTCCATCTTCGTTAAACACCGGAAATATAGCTGGCGTGGAAATACCATTGGGTAATGGTCCATGCAACGACTGGTCGCCTTCCACCCGATTGGTTTGTGCCCTAGAAAGACCAATACTTGTACCGATGGTGAGTTTTTTAGACATTTTATGATCCACGTTGAGGCGGCCATTAATCCGCTGATAATCGGTTCCAATCAAGATACCTTCTTGCTGAAACAGGTTACCGCTCATAAAAACGGATGTTTTGTCATTGCCACTCGTGGACGATAATTCGTAATTGGACATGGGTGCTGTGCGGAAAATCACCTGTTGCCAATCGGTATTGGTCTGGATATTATTCATATCGTCTGGTGTAAATACTTCGGAGCCAGCCAGGTCATTGCGGTAAAGCATCCAATCTTTGGCATCCAGCATATCCAGTGTTTTCCAGGCTTGTTGCACACCGTAATAAGCGTTAAAATTGATCACAGACTTTCGATTACCGCCTCTTTTTGTAGTGATCAATACGACGCCATTAGAAGCCCGAGCGCCATAAATGGCGGCGGCTGCAGCATCTTTGAGGACACTGATAGACTCAATATCGTTGGGGCTAAGATCGGAAAGCGCATTGACTCCTTGACCTTCATAGCCAATCTGTGCAAAATCGCCCGTAGTAACCGGAATACCGTCAATAACATACAACGGCTGGCTGGAACCACCTATGGAACTCACTCCTCGAATACGGACAGACATAGCGCCACCGGGTGTGCCTGAGTTTTGCGATACTTGTACACCAGCAGTTTGCCCCTGCAAAATACCATCAATACCGGGCACCGGAATGTCCTTCAGATCAGAGGATTTGACCTCTCCAATGGCTCCTGTTAGTAAAGCCTTTTTCTCGGTATTGTACCCTATAACGATTACTTCACTGAGTGTTTTGTTATCCGTTTCGAGTACCACATCAATTACCGATCGGCCATCAATATTGACCACTTGACGGAGATAACTCAAGTACGAAAACTCAATAGATTGAGCGGCATCACTCACTCTAATTCGGTAATTTCCGTTGGCATCGGTCACCGTACCATTGTTGTTTCCTGTTTCTGTCACCGTAACCCCTACGAGTTCTTCCCCATCGGGAGCGGTCACTTTACCAGTAATGGTTTTTTCGATAATCGCTGTCTTTCCTATTTCCCAATCGGCTGCTTTTATGTTGGAGGGAAGGTAAATGAGCAGGCTAAAAATGAATAGCTTGCTAAAAAAATCATGTACAGAATGGTGCATATTGTTGATTATGTTCCTTAAAAGTGATGATTGAGTACGCTAGATAAGTAGCGTCCATTAGTTTCTTTAACCGCAAATATAGTTAGACTCCTTACAGTACTATACTTTTTTATAAAAAATATCTATTTCGCTGCTAAACATATTTTTTTGCCTTATTGTCATTTCATCCTCTATATTTGCAAAAAAAATATCATCATGCTACTCATTTCTTTCGACTTTTTACCCTTAGCATTTTGGGCTTGTATGCTCGCTCTTTTCATGGGCATGTTTTGGTTCAAACGCAAAAAACGTGCTATCCGAACTGCGCAGATAGAGCAACTATCGCAACAATTAAACCTTTCTTTTGCAGCAGCCGATAATAGTGGATTTGGTAAATTACTACAGGGGTTCGACCTGTTTAAACTCGAGCGTCGAAAATGGGGCAGGAACGGTAAGGTGACGAATGTGATGAGTGGACAGGTAGGCGATGCACAGGTATATCTTTTTGATTATACCTATATTGTTTCCAGCGGAAAATCGTCACACGAAATTCGACAGACGGTATTTTTCGCCAATAATAATAAGTGGTCGCTGCCACATTTTAGCCTAAAGCCCGAAAACTGGTGGCGCAAAGTAATGCAAAAAATAGGGATGACTAATGATATTAATTTCCCTGAAAACCCCGATTTTTCTGATAAATTTTGGTTGACTGGGGGTATTGAATCCATGATTCGGGAACAGTTTAACCCCGACATACAAGCATTTTTATCGGAACGCCCACCAGCCACTATTGAAGGTAATAATTATTATTTGATCGCTTACAAACCGCGCACTGTATTAGATGCAGCACAAGCAAAAACCTTTTTTGAGCATTGCTGCCAATTGACGCAAATGATGCAAAAAAAAGAGGGTGAATCTTTGTTGGAATTGGCGGAACTGAAGGCTGCAATACCTATTGAAATAGAAAAAGGGGGATAAGGTCTAATAAACTATTAGGACTAGCCTTCCCCCTTTTTCTGTATTTAGGTTGAACTTGATGCCTCAATTAATTGCCTCAATTCTCCGTTCCCGCAAAAATATCCTTAAACAACTCGCTCGGTAATGGTTTTCCATCTGCCGATTGTGGTGTGATACGGAAATAATGCGTTTTTGAGGTTGCGCTGAGCATATTATTTAAACAAGCCATGCCACGGTTAATTTTTTTACAGTAAAAAAAGACCATCAAATGGCCTTCTACGTGGACAAAACCGTGTAATAAGTTCAACTCATCTACTTTTATCACCATTAAACCCGTCAAAACAATGGCTTCTTTTTTAAAAAACTGGCGACATATTTCTCCCAGCATAGTAGTGATAGTCGGCACTGATGTTTTTTGACCTACTTCAATAAAAGCAGGATTTACACCGAAGTAGTCCATAAAATAGCTGTAAGTTTTTTCAAACGCCTCTTCGTGCATTAAAAGGTGCTCCAAATGAGCAAGATGTGGATAGGTCATGATATTAACTGTTGAAAGTTTGAGTCACAAAAATACAAATTGTTTTTTAAGTGGGTAATCTTTTTTACAATTTTTTGTTTTTTTGGGGATGCGGTACTTACATGGAATTTAAAAGGGTACACTTTTTCGCCCAAAAACTCACTCTTCTTCAACAAATACCCGCGTATCCAATACCACTCCCTTTAATTCTGCCTTGCCAGCACCCATTCTTGGCCAAAACACCTCTACTTTTTCCACTTTAGCGGCATTGCCCAAGCCCATTTCGACCCTTCGGCTACCGCCACCAAAACTGCCCCCTGTACCACAAGTAGCCCATATCGTTCGTTTTTTACCCTCGGTTGTCTGTATGGTGACCGCCACTTTTGCGCCTAAGGCATCGCGGTTACTTTTGCTGCCGCGCAGGTCGAGTTGTAGCCAATGGTTGGTATTCCCAGGGTTTTGGAAATAGACATTATTGGCCAAATCTCCCTCATAAGCACCGCCCATCACGGTATAAATATCCGTATCGCCATCATTGTCCAGGTCGCCAGTAGCCACGCCATGGCCTTTTTGCAGGTGTGCGACACCACCCATAGAAATTTCTTCAAAATGAGTACCACCTACATTGCGGAACATCCGATTAGGGATCAGTGCGCGCAGATCGGGCGTGCCAGTACCGAGGTAAAAATCGAGCCAGCCATCATTGTCAAAATCACCAAAATTATGCCCCATCGCGTACGTAATATGGTGCAGACCTGCGGCCTTGTGTACATCGGTAAAGGTTTCGTTGCCGTTGTTGCGGTACAGGCGCAAGCAATCGTCGGTCGTGATGGAATCCAACAAATCGTCCAGTACCTCACCAGCGACCCGCCGCGTCGGATCGAGGTCGAAGCCAATGGTGAGTATATCCTCTAAGCCATCGTTATTATAATCAAAAAACCAAGCGGGGAAACTGCGTTGAGGGTGAATAACACCCGCTTTTGCAGTAATATCCTCAAATATCCATTTCCCGTTATTGTCGCTACCACGGTTGGCAAATAGTTTATTATCGCCGTTCATGCTAGAAAGGAAGAGATCGGGCCGACGGTCGTTATTAATATCGCCCCAAATTGCTGCTTTGTAAAATCCCACTAAGTTTAAGCCAACCATCTGCGCTATATTCGTAAACGTGCCATTGCCATTGTTGCGGTAAAGTTCGTTGGGATGAATGCCAGAACCATCGCGGCTCTCGTTGGCGATATAGAGATCGAGCCAGCCATCGCCATCGTAATCGGCCCAATCGGCCGTTTGTGTAGGGTGGAAGGAAAGTAAACCGGCCTCTATGGTGACATCGGTGAAGGTATTATTGCCGTTGTTGCGGAGCAGGGAATTGGGATGTGTGCCGCCTTTGAGCCAGCCGCCGCGGAGGATTAGGATATCCGGGTCGCCATCGTTATCGTAATCGGCTTGTATGGTATTAAGGCCGCTGACGATACCTGTGAGATGAGCCGCATCGGTGCGGTCTTTGAATTTGCCTTTTTCATTGACAAAATAACGACATTGATCGCGGAGACCATAACGGGTAATAAACAGGTCGAGATCGCCATCATTGTCAAAATCATCCATACAAACACCGCCGGAAATACCATTGGCATCGATACCCAATTTGACGGCTTGGTTGGTGAATTTAATGCTATTTGTAGGGCTTTTGAACAATCTTGGTTCAATGCGCCATGCTTCTGGTACGCTATCGGGATATTGACCTTGGTTCATATAGGCAATATTGAGCAGCCAGCGGTTTTGGCTATCATCGGGAAAAGATTTGAGGAGTCGTTGATAGACCTTAATGGCATTCTTTAGCCCGATCATATCAGTATAAAAGCCACCGGGCTGAATGGGGACAATACACGACTCGGCATTGTGCCGTTCTACACAGTTGTTTACTTCGCCCAAGCGCAGGTAAGCAAGTGCCAGGAATTCGTACATTTCTTTATTGGCCTCGGTAATAGAATCGCCTTGGTCATGGGTGAGTGTGGTGAGTTCAATGATGGCTTGTCCGGGTTTTCCGGCATAGATCAGTTGTTCTGCAAATCGCGTACGAGCGGTCGGTAATTCGTCATTAGGTATTCGTTTTAGTTCCTTTCGAATGATTTCCACGTATTTACTATTCAAATTATAGCATTCCAAAGGATCGGCGTAGTAGGCAATGCTATCCAAAATAGCAATCATTCGCTCATGGCCGTCCTTGATGGCGTAGGGTTTGCTTTGCCACACCTCGCGGCATCCTGCCAGTAACAGTATAAAAGGAAATAAGTACTTTAGCATAGGGCAAAAATAGATCAGTTGACGGTAAATAAGAGATATTGAATGAAAAATTTTCGATGTTTACATCTTTATCCGCCCACCTTTGCATTCCAGCGCAAATTCCGCCATGCTTTTTGTTGTTCCGCCGTTAAAAAAGTCCAAGCCACAACCCGACTTACCTTGTGTCCTTGTCCCATTGGTAGCGTGGTTACGGTTGTTGCACCTACTTTTTTGAGGACTTTGTTCATGCCGTCCAGATTGGATTGCTTCGATACCAGTGAGGAAAACCAAAAGCACGATGTGGCAAACTCCTTGCTTTGTCGCACCATATTTTGTAAAAATTTTTCCTCGCCACCGTCGTACCACAATTCGGTTTCTTGTCCTCCAAAGTTTAAAACCGGTTCGGTTATTTTTCCAGTGTTGAGGTTGTTCAATTTTCGTAAAGTACCTGCAATAGCCTCCGATTTTGAGCCGTGAAATGGTGGATTACAAATCGTTAGATCAAAGGTTTCGTCCGGCTGTATAATACCGTTAAAAATATCTTGCGCATTGGGTTGTAAGCGAATTTCAACCAAGTCTTTTAGCACAGGATTGGCTGTAACAATGGCATTAGCCGATTCAATGGCGATAGGGTCAACATCTGTTCCAACAAATGACCAGCCATACTCCTGAGTGCCAATAATGGGATAAACACAATTAGCGCCCGTACCAATATCAAGGCACCTAACCTGCTTTCCTATGGGTATTTTGCCGTAATTATGCTCCCGAAGCAAGTCGGCAATATGGTGGATATAGTCGGCACGCCCCGGAATGGCAGGGCATAAATAGCCTTCGGGAATATCCCAATAGGTGATTCCGTAATACTGCTTGATGAGTGCTGTATTCAATGCCTTTACGGCTTCGGGGTTGGCAAAATCAATAGAATCGTCGTCGAATTTATTGGTCAGGATAAACGCATCTAAGGCCGGATTGATTTCCGCGAGTAGTTTTAGATCGTATCGCTCGCGGTGCTTATTGCGTAGGTGCAGGGCGAGTTTTACTTTTGGACGTTTTTGCTTAATAATGGCAGCCATAGTTTATTTTTTATGCGGCAAAGATAGGGATTAAAGCGCGGATTTGGGTTAATAGCACCACAGGAACTGAACGATTGTAGTTTAAATGTCCTGTCGCATACGTAGCATGCACATTTTTTTCATGTAGTACTGTTTTGCAAAATGAATAAAAAAAATGGTGGTTGCTCTAACCAAATAGATCTAGCAACCACCATCACTACTAATTTAGTATTAATTACG
>JBEAVK010000427.1:0-9039 GCA_041160955.1 Bacteroidota bacterium | reverse complement strand
GTACCGCCCGGCACGTGCAATAAGCGGTGCGGCGTGGGCAGTGCAATGGGTATAATATGCGGTGTAGTGGTGTGTGGCATAGGCGCGGGGTGTGTGCGTTTGGTGGCAAATATACTGTGGATTTTGGGAATTTGGGTAGGGGTATTTTTTTTAATTGGTGGTGTTGAATTTTATTTGGGGTCATCAAATTTCTATAAAGAAGTACGATGACCAGATATGCGACAAATCTTCTGTGGTATAGATCTAAATTGTTTTTTTGTCGGCGTGACTTTTTTGTTCACGCCGACAATTGGCGCAAAACCATTAGTGTGCCTACAAAACGCCTGTTTTTGATCTAAAAACGTTTGTTTGACTTATTTTTGGATCATTTTTTTGGAAAATGGCTCAATATTAGATAGGTGCAAAATTGTCGGCGTGACTGGAAAAACTCACGCCGACAAGAGGGTCATTTTGTTGTTTGGGATACTTGGTTTTTTGGAGCATTCAAACCCGTTGCCCGTACTCCTACACAAAAACATATACCCTTAATAATTGACCTATTGTATGTAACTTTGCCGATATTTACACAATAATATGCCATGAAAAAAACTTACCCATTTGCTGCACTACTGCTTTGTGCATTGCTCCTATGGTGCTTTTCACTACCCGCTCAAGATTCCATCTCTTTTTCAAGCCACGGTATCGGCGGCGGCGGATATATGTACACGCCAAGTATTAGTCCACACAATGCAAATGACATGTTTCTAAACTGCGATATGGCAGGCGTTTACCGCTCCCAAGATGGTGGTAAACAGTGGGAAATGCAATCTTATCAAGCACTCGTGAGCCTTGTAAAAGGCAAAATGCAATTTACCTCCGATCCTAATGTGCTATATACCGCCAGACGGTCGCGCACCAACCTATCTGATCCGCTTTGGCGTGGCGAAATAGCCAAGAGTACCGACGCTGGAAACCATTGGCAACCAGTTACTGATCCTACTTCAAGTGGCGTGCATCGGCTGGAAGTGGATCCCGCTAGTACACAACGCCTGATTTGCAATGAATATGATCGGCTCTTTTTTTCTGATAATGGAGGCGTGTCGTGGCAACAGATTTATACACCGCCCAGCGGAAATTTATGGCTTGGCGGCGTGTTTTGGGACGGCAATAATATCTATGTCGGTACCAATGAAGGACTTTTGGTTTCTAAGGACAATGGAGCGAATTTTGCCCTCGAAACACACAATGGGTTACCGGCATCGACAGGCATTTATCACCTTGCTGGAGCAAAAGCAGGCGGAATAGTACGCCTTTTTTGTATCCCTACACCAGCGCAGGATCTAGTGGCTTGGGGTGAGCCATTGACCTATCGAGGACAATTAAAAGGTCTTTTTTCGATGAATTATACGACCAATGCAGTTTGGACCAATACCCGTGGCAATATTCCATTGGATATGGAGGTAGCTTGGGTGGACTTGGCCAACGGGAATACGCAGATCGTGTGGGCAGCCGCAGCCAATGACAATGCTAATCCGATGATTTTTAAATCAACGGATGGAGGAGCCTCTTGGTCAAACACTTATATCACCGATGGAAATCAAAATATTACCACCGGTTGGGCAGGAGAAGGAGGTGCATTCAATCTCAATTACAATGATGCCGCACTTGGATTTGAGGTGTCGCCAACCAATCCGAACCATGTTCTTTTCACCGATGGCAATGGTCATGTAACCACCGATGGCGGTATCACTTGGCGTGCAATATACGTCCGCTCAAACGACCAAAACCCAATCGGCCAACAAACACCCATTCAAAAATTGTATAAGACATCGGGTTTAGAGGTTACCTCTGTAAACCATATTTTTTGGCGCAACGAGACCGAAATGTATGTCTCACATAGCGATATTGGCCTCACTTTTTCACCAGATTCGGGGCAAACGTGGACATTTGCCCGAAATACATTTTACCCGTACCAAGTAGTATCGAACAATAATTGGTACAATGTGGTGCGCCACATTTCCAATGGCGAAATGTTTGCCGCTGTGGGTAGTCTCAATGATATTTACGAAGGCCGCCTCTCCGATGATGACTTAGACAGTGCGCCCGGTTTGGTGCTTAAATCAACAGATAATGGTGTTTCTTGGGATACTATTTACAATTTTGGGCATCCGGTTGTTTATCTTGAATTTGATAAAACATTCCCAAATCGCTTGTACGCATCGGTGGTACATTCCACCGAAGGCGGTATTTTCAGGAGTTCGGATGGGGGTGTTTCTTGGATAAAACTAGCCAATCCTCCGCGTACACAAGGCCATCCTAACAAAATTGTTAGCCTGAACGATGGTACACTGGTAGTTACTTTTGCCGCGCGTATGCTGCCCGATGGGTCACTGACGGAGAGTAGTGGTGTATTTGTATTGCCCGTAGGGAGCACGACTTGGCAAGATCGAACAGCCGCTGCAATGCAATTTTTTACCAAAGACATCACTGTTGATCCTTATGACGCGACCCAAAACACTTGGTACGCAACGGTATGGGGCAGGTTTTCCGTTTTTACGCCACCTAATAATATCGGGAATGGCGGATTATACAAAACCACCAATCGTGGGCAATCTTGGACGCGTGTATTTGTGGACGAAATGCCTCAAAGTTTGGCCATCGATCCTGCTACACCGGGTATCGCCTATTTGTGTGCCGAAAATAATGGCTTGTTCGCAACGAATAACCTCAACACGGCACAACCCACCTTCCTCCGAATGGATAATTTTCCTTACTGGCGACCCAAACATGTTTTTTTCAAACCCGGAAACAACTGCGAATTTTGGATTGGTACACAAGGCGGTGGAATATGGAAAGGGACAAAAGGGGGGAATACCGCACCGATAGCCCATTTTTCTTATACCACCAATGGCGCAAATGTTAGTTTTTCCAATACTTCCACCAATGCCACCAGCTATTTATGGAATTTTGGCGATCCAAATTCAGGTGCTGCCAATACTTCAACAGCAACAAATCCATACCATTATTTTGCTAATTCGGGTAATTATAAGATCCAATTGACCGTAACCAACTGCCAAGGTTCGCATACTTACACGCAAACGGTGCAGATCTGCAACGCTTTTGTAGTGGAAGCCGAAGCACAGGGATACAATGAAGTTTGTGTTGGGCAAACGCGCACCATAAAGACCACTGCTGGTTTTGTGACCTATCAATGGTTATTGAATAACGTTCCCATTGATGGTGCTATTGGTTCAACATATCCGGCTGGTGTGCCAGGGCATTACACTGTTGCTGTTACGGATAGTAATGGTTGCACTGGCATTTCTAATGTAGTGCCTATTATTCAAGTCGGGCCACCTTCTAGTGCTTTTACGCACCAAAATAATGGACTTACGTTTTCGTTTTACCTTACAGTACCTAGCTATAGCCCCATTTATCATTGGGATTTTGGAGATCCCAATTCCATGTTTTTCAACACTTCCAACCAGTACAATCCTACGCATACATTTACGGCAGAAGGTATTTATACCGTAGTAATGAGCATATCGAATATGTGCGGTGCCGATACTACTACTCAATTGATCGAAACTGGTTGTTTTTTAGGGGTAAATCCAAATATCGTTGCTACTGGGAATACCCAAATTTGTGCCGGAGCAACGACCGATTTACAGGTTGTCGATACTAATTTTGTCAGTTACCAATGGTACCGCAATGGGCAGCCCATTTCCATGGCTACTAGTGCAAACTTATCGGTTTCTATATCGGGAATTTATAAGGTTTTTGTGACTGATACGAATGGGTGTAAGGGTTTTTCAAACGGAATCACGATTGACGTTGCTCCATTGCCGATAGCGGAGGTAAGCTCGCTCGGCGATGGCATGGTTTGCGAAGGATCTTTAACATGGCTACAAGGTACAGGCGGCATCGGTTATCAATGGCTGCTGCCCAATGGTATGCAGTATAATGGCCAAAGTATTGACATTCCTGCCGCTGTTATGGCTCAATCGGGTACTTATTTTTTGACCGTTACCGACGACAAAGGTTGTACCGCATCAACCAGCTATACTTTAGTCGTAAATCCTTTACCTCAAGTATCATTGACTGGTTTGGCCGCTCAGTACACCGATCAGGACACTGCGGTTGTACTTACGGGTAGTCCATTAGGCGGTATTTTTTCGGGAAATGGTGTAACAATGAACCAATTTGAGCCTTGTTGCTCGGGCTTGGGAGCAGTCGTGATTACTTACACTTTTACAGATGCCAATGGATGCACCAATACGGCTACGGACAGCACTACGGTTACTCCATTTGTTTCGACCAAGGCACTAGAGCATACAGAAAACTGGACCGTTTTTCCCAATCCGACAAACGGTAATTTTAATATAAAAACGTTTCTTTTTGAAAACAAAACACTGACAATCAATTTGTTAAATTGTATTGGACAAGTAATTGACCGTCAAGTTGTTTTTTGTCCAGCGGGGGATTCTACTTTGCATTTTGAATACCCAGAATGGACAAGTGGGCTTTATTTTTTGGATATCAGAACAGAGGAGCGTTTGATTGGTTGGTTAAATGTATTGATCTTGAAGTGATTTTTGAGGGTGCAACTCTATCCTGCTGGACATTTTATAAAAAACACGTTTAATACACTTTTGAAATGGAGGAAAGTGCCGTTTACGAAACTTTTTTAGTTTCGTAAACGCGACCTGTTACTTGCGTTTAAAAAAATGTCCAGTAGTATGGATATACGTTAGTTTACCAACGGAATTTTACAATTGGCTCAACTTGGAATTAGTGTTAAATTGTCGGCGTGACTGGAAAAAGTCACGCCGACAAGATGGAAGTTATGAGCAGATAGTTGGCAGTATGAGCCCCCCCGTTACCCCCTAGCCCCCATCATCACCACAGCCGTAGGCACGCCATTCGGGCTACCACCTTTAGGCTCCAATGACACCGCAAATGCCACCGCATCTGGGTAGTACGCCATAACAGTTGGTATATCCGACGGCGCAAATACCGATAATGGAATTGGATTAGGATTGTCCTTCACCACTACCCAAAATTGATAATCCTTTTGCGCATCCGGTGCGGGGAGCATACTGCTGTTGAGATATACTTGGCTGGTTGTTGTGTTATAATAGGCCAATGCTGGCTGGTATTTTTGTGCGTCTTGGGGATCTAACCAGTTGATTTTAATCGGTTGAGTGGCCGGATTGGTCATAAATGCCATAATCCGATCGGTTTGTTGTTGCTGAATGGTACGTTCGGCGCAATCTTTTACCTGTTGTTCCAACTGTGTCACCTGTCGATTCAAGCCATTGTTTTGCTGAAATTGGTACAATGCAAAACAACCCAGCAGGAGCAACCCAGCCGATAATACCCAAAAAGCAGGGTGGTTAAAAAAATGAAACGGACGGCCACCACCAGATTCTCTAGCAATATTTTCTAAAATTTTACCCTTCATCCAAGCGGGAGGAGTCACGGCACGGCTAGAAGCAAAACGCTCCATAGCGGTTTCTATCTGCGCCAATTCGGTACGTGCAGCCTCGTGTTGTTGGAGCATTTTGGCGACCAATTGCTCCTCCTCTGGGGTACACGAACCTAGGGCATACGATTCAAGTAGCCCCGATGTTAAGAACGTTTGAAGGTTCATTGCTCTAAGTATTTTTCTAAAATGAAAACCAACATAGCGACTTCGCCTGCGGTAAACGTTGTTCTTAATTGGTCAATAGCAGCCCGTAAGCGCGTTTTGACCGTTCCGATCGGTATATCGAGTTCATCGCTAATTTCTTGTTGGGTATAACCCTCGAAGTAAATTTTTTCGATCAAAACACGATATTTTTCCTCCATTTTATCCACCATCTGCCGCACCCCGATATGATCCGGGTGGATTTGATCGGTGCTTTCGGAGGCATACAGTGCCGTCACATCATCCGTTCGGGTATAGAACTGATAATAACTCGTGCGCGTGGCATCAATAGCGGTATTACGGGTAATATTCAGCATCCAAGTAAATAGGCGGCCTTTAGTTTGGTCGTAATTAGCGCTATTCTTCCAGATTTTTACAAAAGTATCTTGTAAAACCTGTTCGGCGAGCTCTCGGGAACGGACAATTCGTAAAGCTACGCCAAAGAGCGATGCACCATAATTGTCGTACAGGTAAGATACCACTTCCTGCTGCCGATTGTGTAATAGTTGTGTAATTGTTTCTTCAGACATATCTTTGAATCGATCTCAAAACAACATATACGAGCATATTTGAGTTTTGGTTTTTTGAAGGGGTATGTTATTTTAATCTTGGGTTAATTTATATTCGCAGTACTTTTGCCCAAATCACTACTTTTTTAATATTTACCATTGCACTACACCACTAAAATAGAGAACGGCTTTGCTTATTTGGACGAAGAGGAAAGCCGACATATTACCACCGTTTTAAGGCGAAAAACAGGTGACGCATTGGTTTTGACCGATGGTAAGGGCTTGATCCTGCAAACCGAAATAGCCGAAGTTGCCAAACGGTTTATGGTGGCGCGGGTAATCTCCGAACAACGGATTGCCCCTGCTGCTGCTCGCCTACACCTTGCCGTTGCACCTACCAAAAACATCGACCGATTTGAATGGTTTTTGGAAAAAGCCGTAGAAATCGGGGTTGATAGCGTAACACCTTTACTGTGCAGACATAGTGAACGCACGGTTGTTCGGCAAGACCGACTGGAAAAAGTGGTCGTTTCTGCCATGAAACAATGCCTGAGCGCTTATTTGCCTACCGTATATCCTTTAACACCCTTTAAAAAAGTGGTGGAAAATATGAACGAAGCACAACGGTTTATCGGTTGGTGTCCGAGTGATATGGAAATACCACATTTGAAAAACCAATTAAAACCGACACAAGATACGATTATTTTTATTGGGCCGGAAGGCGATTTTTCTCCCGAAGAAATTGCGTTGGCACAACAGTACCAATGTTTACCCATTTCTTTGGGTACATCGCGGCTGCGTACCGAGACTGCTGGCGTTTTTGCTAGCGCAGTATTTAATTTAGCGCAGGTATAAATTTTTATTCCTTAATGTTATACACGTTTAATACACTTTTGAAATGGTGGAAAATGACGTTTACGAAACTAAAAAAAGTTTCGTAAACGCGACCTGTTCCTTGCGGTTTATAAAACATTCAGTAGTATGTGCTACTAAGAATTACAACAACCACGAAGTAGTTCAACGTGAATAGTCCTGAATGAAATTCGAGAAAAGTTAACGCCATAACGCAATACCATCGGCAGTATTTATAGCAATGCCGCCCATAAATAACCGTTTAATCGCGGAATTATTAAATTGTGAGGGCAAAATCCAAGTTTTTTCTGTGGCTACAAAATCGAGGTTAATTTGGTGCAAAAGCCCGCTTTTCCCGATCCACCGCAAATTATTACCTTCCAATTGCACAGGAACGGACAAATCCGAGGCCGTAATTTGCTTTAGAAATTGCCCAAAAACATCAAATACCATACAACCTTTTGTAGTATCGGTAGCGATTATCCGGCTTCCATCATCCACAATATGGTGGATACTTAGCCGGTTGTCCATCAAAAGACTCAGGTTTTGGCTCTCCACCAATTGCTCACCTTGAGGGTTTATTTTGCGTAGTTTAAAGGCCACTTCATCATAAATCCATAGGTTGCCATCCGAAGCAGGTGCCACGGTGCGTACCTCTGGAAAACCCCACTGAATCAGGTTGAGTTCGCCACCTAATTGGGTCAAACTCCGGTCTAAAAACACTACCGTTCGGAAATCAGCGTACCATACCAATATTTTGAGGGCATTGGCGGCATTAATGGCTGTAGCCGCACCGAGTTGGTTCTGACTGAATTGCGAGCGTTTTTTGCCGGTTGCATCGTATTTCTCAATCGTGTTTTTTTCGGTTAAAACATACAAATTGCCCACTGCGTCCAATGAGAAATCCAAAAGTTCCGGTACCTTTACCGTCAATTGCAAGGAAAGGGCTACGCTATCGGTGGGCACTTGCCCCACAACCGTAGTTCCGCCGCTCCCAAATAGCCCAATGGCACACATCGCCACAATGACCGCTCGCTGCCAACCGAAGCCGTGCCATCGTGACGGTGTGTGCCATTGGGTGTATTTTATCTGGTGTAATTTATTCCTCATTTTTTGTTATTTTGTGATACAATTGACACAATATATTTTATCCTTTTCACCCTCCTCAACGTATGTTAGACCATTCTGCTCCCACTGACTACTCCATTAATCCCTGGAAAACCCATTCCATTGAGGAGCGTTACGATAACCCTTGGATCACTATTACGCACCGCGAAGTGACTAATCCCAATGGCGGAGCGGGTATCTATGGGGTTGTGCATTTCAAGAATATTGCAGTAGGTGTAGTGCCTATCGACGAGGAGGGTTATACCTGGCTCGTGGGGCAATACCGCTATACTTTGGAGCAATACCATTGGGAAATTCCCGAAGGTGGATGCCCTAAAAACGAATCTCCATTGGACGCTGGCAAACGCGAATTGCTGGAAGAAACTGGCATGACGGCCCGCCAATGGGACTTGCTCCTCGAATCGCACCTCTCCAATTCTGTTACTGATGAATATTGTGTGTGTTACGTTGCCCGAGGTTTAGAATTTGGTACAGCAGCACCGGAAGAGACCGAACAATTGGAACTGCGCCGAGTGCCACTCAAAGACGCGATTCAAATGGTGATGGATGGTACGATTATGGATTCAATGTCGGTGATGGCGTTGTTAAAGGTGGCGTTGTTGTATCCTGATTTGGTGGGGGGGAGGTAGATATGCACGGCCATTGCGTGGACAATACACGCCAAGTTGTTGGTATCCAATGCCAGATCCGAAGTGGCGGGGTTGCGCACGAGGTTGGCATTGGAGCCATTACCATCGCAGATTTCGCGTACGCCATTTTCATCGCCTTGGCAGACAGCAAAAAATAAAGGGGTAATCAAGAATAGGAAAGTATAACGCCTCATAATCGTATGTATATGTTTGAAATGTGGGCGCAAGATTAATGAGATAAACGAATCCTTTG
>JBEAVK010000404.1:0-2655 GCA_041160955.1 Bacteroidota bacterium | reverse complement strand
ATCCTGCCCTAGTTCCCAGTACAGCAGCAATAATTCGCGGCTGACGTGCAGCGCGGCTTTGATTTGGGCGGATTGGATGCGTTTTTTCCAATCTGCGAACCAATCGGGGTAAGCGATTGGGCTATTTGATGCCTTTTCCATATCCGTTTTTATTTAGCCTTGTTCTTTGATTTGATTCGCATAAGTCAGCACCGTGTATCATATCCTGTTTTGCGCTTCCTTAAAGGCATTGATGCCTGAGTAGCGGTATATTTTTTTTGGTTCGGTCATGTTGCTTTTATCATCTTTCAATTCGTTTTGCCCATTTCTGCTTCCAAATCTTCGATACTTGGTAGGCTGGATTTAAAATTATCCGGCAAGGCTCTGGTTAGTTCGTAAGCCGAAACCCCAATAGGCTGGCCTATATTTCGCAGGGCGTATTCCGCAATTACTCTGTCCTTGTTTTGACATAGTATCAAACCAATGCTTGGTTGGTCAGATGGATGCTTCATCAAATCATCCACGACCGAACAGTAAAAACTTACTTTGCCAGCATGTTCAGGTTTGAAATCCCCTTTTTTCAAATCTATGATTACGAAGCAACGCAATTTTAGGTGATAAAAAAGCAGGTCAATGTAAAAGTCCTTATCACTCACGACTATGTGAAATTGTCTGCCGACAAAAGCAAAGCCCGCGCCCAATTCAAGCAAAAATTTTTCGAGGTGTTTGATCAATTCCGTTTCTAATTCCCGCTCGTCAAAACGTTCTGTAAGTGTGAAAAAGTCAAAAATATATGGGTCTTTTAGCATTTGTTTGACCAAATCTGAATGAGGGTTGGGCAATGTGTGCTCAAAATTGTTGGGTGCATTCCCTTGCCTTTCATACAGATTGGTTTTTATCATCAAAGCCAATATATCACGGCTCCAGCCGTTTGCCAAGGTTTGCTGCATGTACCAGAATCGGGTGGAAATATCTTTTACTTTTTCAATTAAAATGGCATGATGCCCCCACGGGATTTGAAGTACAAGGTCTTGTATTTCAATTTTTGCTAAGGGTTGTGGCAAATTTGAGTCATTACCCAATTTTGCCACAGCCTGTGGCAAAATTGGGTAATGACGATAAAAAGAGAGCATCCGGCCAATGCTTCGCTCTGAAAAACCTTTGATTTCCGGCAATTCGTTTCTTATATCCTTTGAAAGTCTGGGAATGACCGCCGCCGACCAGCCTTTGAGCTGTTGTCGTTCTTGGATCATTTTTCCAATATCCCAATACATAGCAATCATCTCTCCATTGGCAGAAAGTGTCGCTTTTATCTGCGCTTGGCGAATACGGTTTTTGATGTCGCCCAATAAGGTGGCGTACAGTTCGAGTTGTGGTTTATTCATTGTCAGCAGTGACTTTTCCATATCCGTTTTTATTTAGCCTTGTTCCTTAATCTGATTAGCATAAGTCAGCACCGCATATCGTATCCTATTTTGCTCCGTCAATAAATCGCGACTATCCATAATACCCTCCTTTTGTTGCTTTAACCAATCCGAGTATCGTCCGCGCAATTGCGGAATATCGACTTGCTGATCCTCTGCACCGAGGTGTTTTTCTAACAACTGAAATGCTTCCTCGTATTTGCCTTGCGCTACGTGCATCCTGATCTGCGTTTCCACCGGAGAACTGGGGTCATTGAGCGGACGGAGGATGCCTTTTGCTTGACAGGCGGCGTACAGTCCATCGAAATCGTTGCGGGAGGCTGCTATATGTTGGATATTGAATTGGTTCATCACAAAAGTCTCCGAATCCTTGCTGACGCGACTGAGGATGGGGAAGTTTTGGTTGGGATTGTCCGAAAACGGGTTATTATCGCTATCCAAACCGTTGATAAAATGCAAGAACAACTGAAAATACCAGCGATCTAGGTCAAAACCAAGCAAAATAAAGCGACAAGTACTTTCGTCTTTGAGTTTTTGGTTGAGGACTTTTGGGAAACCGAGGTTGTTGAGGAGTTTTTTTAGCAGTTCAAAAAGGTCGTAATAATCGAGCACGACGGAATCCATTTTATCGAGTACGCTGCCGCAAAGGTTGTACAGTAGCGGTTGGTTGAGTCCATCGGGATAGCGGATTTCGACGGGGTTGGGTTTGTCTTTGGTCGTAAAATAATCGAATTGCGGCTCGCGGTAATGGCGGACAAAGGCTTCAAAAAGGCATTTATCGGGGTTCAGGGACAGCACAACCGGAAAGGGCATAGCGACGATTTGGCGCAACAACTCGCTATCGGGCAGCCAATTGGTATCGCGGGCGCAATCGCGTACCTGCTCGCGTGCCTTTTGCTTGGCGCCACGTCCGGTGAACTGGAAAAGGTTGTCGCGTTCGTAAAAATGGCTGATTTGTCCGTCCAATTGTTGGAGTAAGCGATCACGGGTGCGTTGGCTGAAGGAGAGGCCTCCTACACCTCCTTGCGCAGGGTAAAAAGGAATGGCATCGGGGCCAAGTACGAGGATGGCTTCGCCGTCGGCGATGGATTGGGCGAGTTCATTCCAGTTGTGTTCGGTCATGGTTATTTCGTTTTTAATTGCGGGGTAAAGATGAGCGTTTTTTTACGTGTGAAGTATATCTTTTTTGATTTTTTTGTTCTTTAGTTAAATTCAATCTCGCACCATAGCATAACAGTTTAGCGGTTGGTAA
>JBEAVK010000396.1:0-8238 GCA_041160955.1 Bacteroidota bacterium | reverse complement strand
AACGGATTTAACGGATTTAACGGATTTAAACGGATTATTTTGAAACAATCCGCTCTAATCCGTTAAATCCGTTTCATCCGTTCTCCCATTGAACAACAGGGTGCATGTCACATGGGAAATTGCGGTGTAAAGGTGCAGCGCACCGAAATTCTTACACTAAAGCCCTGTATGCATAAATTTGTCAAAACTTCATAAAGACTGAATTGATGTAAAGATGTGTAGAAACCATAGCCCTTTGGGGCTGGGTTTGGGTAGGAATGTTTAGAATACTTTCTTTCTTTTATAGGGGAATATTTAGAAAAGTGTGTCAAAAAATGATTTTGTTAAAAAATAGATTTTAAATTAAACTTGATTTTTTAAGAGTGTTCCTAAAAGTACCATCTATTCACCTAATTATACCATCCACCCCTACCCTATCCCGCTAATTTTGTCAAAGCATTACAAAGGCACAACCTGAGTATTTGCATTAATTTTTATGCGCTCCAAAACCGATCAATAGCCCCATTGCGAACTGCTATTTGCTCAAAAAACCTAAAGTTATTTCTTTTAAAAAATATCATAAATAATTGATTTACAGTTCAATAAAACACAAACAATTCTTAAAATTTTTCTAACAATTTACAGTTTCTAGTATGAAAAAGATACTTTACCCGCTCTTCACGCTCTTCGGTTGCCTCTTGGCTGCGGTGGGCTTGCAGGCACAAACCCCTGCGGCCCAATACAGTTTTTCGGGCAATGCAAAAGACCAAACCACCAATGCCAACCACGCATCGGTGAATGGTGCATCATTGACGCAAGACCGTTTTGGTTGGTCTAATAGTGCGCTGGCTTTTGATGGCACACAAAGCGGTGTCACAGCACCCAATGCCGCTTACCTTAACACCGCTAATACAACTATCGGCTTTTGGGTAAATGTGGCAGCACTACCCGCCCAAGGCGAAGCATATTTGCTGTCTTTTGGCGGCTGGCAACAGCGTTGGAAAATTTCACTGCCTCCACATGGCAAACCTGTATTTACGACACACGCTGGCGGCGCCTGCTGTAGCGATATGGATTCCGGTACGCCCTTGGTGGTGGGTACCTGGACTTATGTCACTATGGTACACGATGGTACAAAAGACCTTATTTATTTCAACGGCGTAAAAGTCAATGAGAAAAATGTAGCGGGTGCTTTAGATCCTACTACCAATCCACTAGGTATTGGTTACGATCCTATCGACAAGGCCAATTATTTCAACGGCGCACTGGATGAAGTAATGATTTATAATACAGCCTTAACAGATGCTGAAATTTTGGCCATTTATACCGCCCAAAACACCGCACCAACCGTAGCAGCCGGCAATGTAGCAGCATATGCTTTTAAAGGCAACGGCTTTGATAATACCGCTTTTGGCAACCACGCCGATGTGCGCAATACCATACCTACGACCGACCGTTTTGGTTTTGGCCTTAGTGCTATGGATTTTGACGGCACTACTTCTGAAATCAGCGCTTCCAATGCTGCCCAACTCAATTCGGCGGCTACTACCGTAAGTTTTTGGGTAAAAGTAGGTAACCTTCCCGCCAATGGCGAAGCATTTTTGCTGTCGTTTGGCGGCTGGCAGGAACGCTGGAAAATATCATTACCGCAGCATGGTAAGGTTGTTTGGACGACCAACAACTCTAGCGGTATTTCCGATATGGATGCTGGCACAGGCAACGAATTGCCCGCGGGTGTATGGAAACATGTTGTGATGGTACACGATGGAGCACTCGACAAAATTTTTATTGATGGTACGCTAAAAGCATCAAAAGCGGTAGTAGGAAACCTTAATTCCACGACTAAATCCTTCGGTATGGGCTACAATCCTATCGACGGTGGCAACTGGTTTGATGGTGCACTTGATGAAGTCCAAATCTTTAATTTCGCCTTGAGCGATGCTGCAATTGGTAATTTATACACTGCTCAAGCGGCATTTCCGGGTACACCAAGCGATTTAGTGGCACAATACAGCCTCAATGGTAATGGTAAAGATGGTACCCAATTACAAAATAACGCCACACTCAACAGTGCTGCCACAGCGGTAACCAATCGGCATGGCTGGGCTTCTAATGCGCTCAATGGCACTGCGGTTGCGCCCAATTCAATAGCACTACAATCTGATTATACGACGATTAGTTTTTGGGCCAAACCCAATACTTTCCCCGGCAGCGGCGAAGTATTTTTAATGTCGAATGGCGGCTGGCAGGAGCGTTGGAAAATTTCTATGCCTGCACATGGCAAACCCGTGTTCACGACCCACGCAGGTGGTGCTTGTTGTAGCGATATGGACTCCGGTACGCCTTTGGTGATCGGAATCTGGACGCATATCGTGATGGTACACGATGGTGCTAAGGATATCATTTATTTTAACGGCGTAAAAGTAAATGAAAAGAATGTGACTGGTGCGTTGGACAAAACCAAACACCCATTGGGTATCGGTTTCGAACCAATTGATGGCGGCAATAATTTTGATGGAGCAATGGATGATGTTCAAATTTACAACCGCGCATTATCGGCGGCAGAAATCCTTGCTTTGTATGGTGCGCAAAACGCAGTGCCTGTGGTTGCGGGCAATTTGGTGGCCAACTATCCATTCAGCAACGATGGTAGCGATATTACACCCTATAACAATAATACTTCGGCAGTAACGCTTGGCAAAGACCGTTTTGGAAAAGCCAATAAAGCAGCAGCATTCAAGGCAACAGAAGTGAGCGCGGCCAATTCGCCACAACTCAATTCGCCTTATACGACGGTTAGTTTTTGGGCAAAACCCAATGCGCTTCCGGCCAATGGCGAATCATTTATCATGTCTTTTGGCGGCTGGCAGGAGCGTTGGAAAATTTCGTTACCTCCGCATGGCAAAGCGGTTTGGACAACCAATAATTCCAGCGGTATTTCTGATATGGATGCTGGTAATGGCAACGAACTAGTAGCAGGTACTTGGAAACACGTGGTAATGGTACACAATGGTACAAATGACAGAATTTATATAAATGGCTTAAAAGTAGCAGAAAAAGCCGTTACAGGAACGCTCAACAATACCACCAAACCACTAGGCATCGGTTATAATGCTGTAGATGGCGGTAATATTTTTGATGGTAACCTCGATGAAGTGCAGGTGTATAATGTAGCCCTCAACGACGCGGAAATAGCCGCTTTATACGCTGCTCAAAATACACCTCCGGCCAATACCGACAACGAAGCACCTTGCGCACCGCTTAACCTAACGGGTAGTGTACTATTTACCAATGTTACCTTGTCTTGGTTGCCTGCCACCGATAACGTGGGCGTATTTGAATACAATGTTTATCAAGATGGTGTGCAAATTTTTAGCACGGCTTCTACAACAGGTTTTATCGCTAATTTAACGCCTTTGACCAATTATGTTTTTGGCGTGTCGGCGGTAGATGCTGCTGGTAATGAATCACTTATCACTACGCTCAATGTAAAATCGGGTGAAGACGAAACCCCGGATATTACCCCGCCAACAGTTCCGGGTAACCTATCAGGAACGGCATCTTCCAATTCTGTACTGCTCTCTTGGGATCCTTCTACCGACGACCGCGAGGTAATGGGCTATGTCATTTTGGTGGATGGTGTGGTATTTGATACCGTTTCGGCACTTACTTATTCTGTGTTTATTGGTGGATTGGAGACCCAAACGCCTTATACATTTGAGGTATATGCTTTTGACAAAGCGGGTAATAATTCGGCAAATGCAGAACTTACCTTGAGCACTACAGCACCAATTGATACGGGCGAACCCGGTTTGGTAGCACACTATCCATTTGAGGGCAATGCCAATGACGCAACGCCTTATAATAACCACGGTGTAATAGGCGGAAATCCTGTTTTTGAAGCCGTAACACACCCGAATGGCGCTGGCCAGAACATCAAATTTGATGGACAAGACTCTATTGTAGTACCCAATGCAGTACAAATGATTTCGGATTACACCACGGTTACGTTTTGGATACGTGTGGACGAATTCAACATACAAGATGCAGAAGCATATATACTTGATTTTGGACACTGGGACCAACGTTGGAAAATTTCGTTACCACAACACTTGAAAATTGTTTGGACCACCAATAGCAACAATGCCCAATTCCCCAATTTCATATCCGATATGGACAGCGGCGATGGCAATGAATTGGTCAAAGGATTTTGGTGGTATGTCACCATGACCCACGATGGCGTTGATGATAAAGTGTATGTCAATGGCCAATTGGTAAAAACCAAACCTGCTTTGGGCAAATTGAATACAACTGCACGCCCCATGGGTATTGGTAACAATCCGATAGAAGGTGGACAGTATTTCCGCGGCGGATTGGACAACTTGAAAATTTATAACAAATCGTTGTCGGCACAAGAGATTGATCGCTTGTATCAAACGGGCACTTCGGGATCTAATGAATTGTCGGGCAATGATTTACGTGGTGTTATCCTTGGTGTATCGCCTAATCCTACAACGGAGTTATTGAACATAAAACATAATTTCCTCAACAATCAACCTTTACTGATTCGTGTATTTGATATACAAGGTAGGCAGGTTGATTTGGTGCGTTTCGACAACAGTGAAATACCGAATGATGTCATCAATTTGAAAGTAGGCAACTACCCACAAGGCACTTATTCGCTGAATTTTATTTATGGTGGCAAAAATCTTGGGGCTGTTTTATTCACTAAAGAGTAAGGCATAAAGAAGTACAGTAATTGCAAAGTGAACGGTGTGGTAGGGCTATATAACAATGCTCTACTGCATCGTTTTAAGTATTTAAGTATTTGGACACAATTAATTACATTTTGAACTTGGTCTTTTCCGCCTATGCTGCTGCTTCGACAGGCTCAGCATAAATTCGACAGGCTCAGCATAAATTCGACAGGCTCAGCATAAATTCGGCAGGCTCAACTAGCCGAAAAATACCTGCGTTCAATTATGCAATTAATTGTGTCCAAATACTTATTTTACCAATAACGCGAAAAACGGATTCAATTTTACAAATAACTATAAATCAGTTACTTATAAAATTTAGACATAACTAAAAAAGTCTAACGATGCCAACAAACCGATATACCAACCACGGAGTAGTTAAACTTGAATAGCCCTGAATGAAATTCGGGGAATTAAAGGGGGGGTAGCAACCACGGAGTAGTTGAACGTCAACTTATTGTGCGCGTTTCATTCAGTTCAACCCTTTCAGGGTTGTCAAACGTACACTTTCACATCGAAACCCGAATTGCATTCGGGGCTATTCATGTTTAACCACTTCGTGGTTGGCATACTGCTAAACTGCCTACATTAAACTAAAAATAACCCCGACACTTAATTAAAATTCAACCAGTTATTCATACAAATATTAAATCAACTAAAAATGCGCTTTGCACAAAACCCCATCATTTCGACCAAAGATATAGTGCCAAGCCAACCAGGATTTGTGGTAGCATGTGTGTTGAACCCCGGTGTTTTTCGATTTGAAGAAAAGACTTGGCTTTTACTACGTGTGGCGGAGCGGCCAGTTCAAAAAGAGGGATTTATTTCCTTCCCTATACTGCAACAAGACGGGACTTTAACGATCCTCGAATTTGCGCTGGATGATCCCGATCTTGACCTCACCGATGCCCGAATGGTGGGTTACAAAAATAAAACGTACCTTTCCACTATATCCCATCTTCGGTTGGTGTGTAGCGATGACGGGATTCACTTTTATGAACCATCTGACTTTCCCACCAAGATTTTTGGATTGGCACCATTAGAGACTTTTGGCATCGAGGATTGCAGGGTGAGCCAAATGGGTGATACCTATTATTTGACCTATACCCAAGTATCCGAAAATGGCGTAGGCGTAGGGCTAATGCTCACCAAGGATTGGCGACATTTTGAGCGCAAAGGGATGATTATTCCACCACACAACAAGGATTGCGCTTTATTTGAGTCCACGATCAATGGCAAATATTTTTGCTTTCATCGCCCATCGGGGATTGCTTTGGGGGGAAATTTTATCTGGATTGCCTCTTCTCCCGATCTCTTGCACTGGGGTAACCACCAATGTATCCTGCGCACACGCGAAGGCTGGTGGGATAGTGCCCGCGTAGGCGCAGGAGCGGCACCGATCAAAACAGCGGAGGGCTGGCTGGAGATTTACCATGGTGCCGACCACCAAAACAGGTATTGTCTAGGAGCAATATTACTCGATTTGGACGACCCCTCGAAGGTATTGGCCCGTTCACACCATCCGTTATTGGAGCCTACTGCTGATTACGAGCAGACTGGATTCTTTGGCAATGTAGTATTTACAAACGGCCATTTAGTCTATGGTGATGTGATTACGATGTATTATGGGGCCTCAGATGAAGTCATTTGTGGGGCAACATTGTCGATTCAAGCGATTTTAGCGCATTTGTTAGTGCCTCAAGTATAAACAGAACAACTTTCTTTTTAACACTTTACCCACCACCACCATGCTTAAAAAAATAACGAAAGAATTCCAATTTTTTGCCGCGCACCCACTTGGTATGCGTACACTACTATTGACAAACCTGATTTATGGATTGGTCATGCCCATCATAGAACTTTTTATCGGCGCCTATATTATGCGCAATTCAGATGATATTAGTTTGGTGGTCATTTTTCAATTAGCGGTTTATACGGGTATTCCGCTCACTTTTGCGATCAATGGTTGGTTACTGAACTATTTTCCTATTGCTCGCCTGTATTCGTTTGGTATGTTATTGAGCGGCGTTTCAATGTTTTCAATGATGACTTTGGATAATTTGGATACCATGGGCGTGTTTATTGCGGGTTTGATTATGGGTTTGTCTTACGGTTTTTTCTGGGCCAACCGCGATTTCCTCGCCCTAAACACCACTAAAGACGAAAATCGGAACTATTATTACGGCGTGGAAACCTTTTTTTATACCACCACAGGCATTGTTGTACCCTTGGCGGCTGGTGCTTTTATCGCAGCGGTAGAGTTGAATGGTTGGTTTGGTGGCCAAGTGAATGTGGCGTATTATATCCTCACAGCCGCCGTTTTTTCGATGTCGTTATTTGCCTCAGTTTTGGTGCATCGGGGTAATTTTCAAAACCCTAAGCGTTCCCCATTTATATTTTTCAAGTTCGATGCTTTATGGAACAAAATGCTCGGATTAGCAGCACTAAAAGGCGTAGCACAAGGTTATATCGTAACTGCACCTACCATGCTGATATTGACCCATATTGGCAAAGAAGGCTCATTAGGTTTGATACAAGGCTTGGCAGCGGTAGTTTCGGCGGTATTGTTGTACGTTTTGGGTAGGGTAACTACGCCGCAGCACCGTTTGATGATTTATGGTATTGGCTGTGCGTTATTTGTATTGGGCGCGTTGTTGAATGCAGGACTTTATTCCAGTTTAGGCGTTATTTTATTTGTACTTTGTTTATTATTTGCACGTCCTTTGCTCGATATTGCTTATTTCCCAATTCAATTAAAAGTGATAGATATTGTATCAAAAAAGGAAAATCGCAACGAATTTGCGTATATTTTTAACCATGAATTGGGGCTTTATCTCGGTCGTTTAATGGGTTGTGGTTTGTTTATTGTGCTGGCGCGGTATGTGAGTGAATACGCTGCACTTCGGTACGCGTTACTGGTGATTGCGGTGGTGCATTTTATGGGTTGGTTTGCCATGCGGAATGTGGTGCAGGATGTAAGTATGGATCAGCCCCGGGCAGAGGTCAAACATTTGTAGCGCAGCGTTTTCGGTCAAAAAAGGGCGAAAAGAGATGTAAGCAGATCTAATTACTTGAATTAAAAACCTCATTTTAAAGAAATGCTTTAAAATCCGTGCAAGTACAGTGTAATATAAGTTTTTTTACAACTTAAAGTCTCTATTTTTAGCATATTTGTAGCGGTTAACCGACCCAAAATGGGTCAAATGTTTATAGCAAAATCGCGGTTTCCATACGCGTGCGACCCTGTAGGGGTCGAATGTAATACAGGCCACATTGTTCTATAAACATTTGACCCATTCTGGGTCGATTACACCCTCAAAATATAAAAAACTTATTTTACAGTGTAGTAAACCGTAACTGTTCAGTTGCCACCCAAATTCTCGTAGGGAATGTATGTTTATAGGGTGGAATGAAAAACCTGGTTCAATTCCCGTAGGGAATGTATGTTATTTTGCGCGTTTTTACATAAAATCCCTACGGGATTTGGGCAATTTACCATATT
>JBEAVK010000382.1:0-16107 GCA_041160955.1 Bacteroidota bacterium | reverse complement strand
CCCCCCCCCACTACCCTCAACGTATCATTGCAATAGTGTTTTTGACACCCACCGTACTTGTGTCTCATGCCTTTTTTATTAGCGTACCACAAATGGCTTTGTAAATAAGCCGTGGTTGCGCTGCATCCAAATCAAGTAAGGTCCCGAAGGAATATCCGTAATATCAATTTGAACCGAGTGCTTACCTGTATCATAACGACCTTTATGCAAATTTCGTAATTCTACGCCGTTGACGCTCAATAGTGAAATACGGATATTATCAGGTTGGGCTAAATTAAACAGCACCTGTGCTTGTCCAGTAGCGGGATTTGGATTGACATCAAAATCAAAATCTATATTAGGGCTTATATCTGTCTCAATAGTAGATGAACTCTCTGGCGAAAACTTATAAACCCGATTCCCCGACGCATAAGCAAAGGTGGAATCTAGAAAATAAAATCGGTTATAATTCCCACCAAATAATTGAGCCGCCCAAGTATTACCGCCATCGTTTGTTTCATAAAAACCTGAATTATAGTCGCCTACCCAACCTCTTAAGGGAGTAGCAAATCCAATACCTTGCATATCACTAATAGGTGCTGGTATAGTAGTCCATGTTAAACCACCATCGGTTGACTTAACCATTCTGCCATTATTAGACATGGTTTGTATGGAGCCCACCCAGACTAAAGGGGTTACACGTTGTAATTTCCAAACGTACTCACCACTAAAGCCTGAATTAAACAATTCCGTAAACGTGGCACCGCCATCCACTGTGTGCAAAATGGTTGCGCCACCTATGCCCATACCTGCTACCCAACCCGTATCACGACTAGTAAATAACACCTCTACTAATCCTTTGGCTTGTGTTGCCATACTTTTATTGATCCAGGTAAGACCCGCATCGTTAGATTTGAGCAAAAAAGCAGGCTCATTCCATTGCCCCACCGCATAAACGGTTGAATCCGTAGGGATGGACAAGCCACAAACAGCGTTGGGTATAGGAGTAATATTTGCAGCAATATTCGTCCAACTATTACCCCCATTGGTGGAACGATAAAGTTTTTTGTCGAGTGTACCAGCAAATCCTAACTGTGCATTGCGAAATTCGATACATCGAAAGTAAGGACTGGGTGCGACCGATAATTGCTTTGTCCAACTAGTACCTCCATCGGCAGTATGATAGATATTGCCTCCTCCAGTAGCACACCAACCTTCTAATTTGTTGAGAAAAAAAACATCATCAATGCGAGTCTCACTGCTACTCGCACCTGGTGATGATGGTAAAATCTTCCAAGTACTTTGTGCAAATAGATGTAGCGACGCGCAAATACTTAGCGCGCATAAAAAAAACTGTTTTGTTAACATAACTGAATCTAAATTGAATGAAAAACAGAAAAATCGTAATAGGCACGGTATTGCAATAAAGGCACAAATTGAAGTTTCCGATTTATCTGTCCTTTTGTTCGCGCAACCACATAATATAATCCGTTCGCGGGAACGCTGTAATACCCAATTGTCGCCCCATGGTGATCAATTGCCCACGGTGCATCGTTTGGTGATTGAATAAATGGTGCAACATATCAGCAGGCAACATTTGATTAGTACCCGGAGCAGTGAGCAACGTAAACTCAATGGGGCTTTCAAAAAATGCTGCTGGTTTGTTTTGGATAAAATCGACCAATGCCTGTGAGGACTGTAATATATGCTCAAAAACATCTTCCGTGCTACCCGAAAAACCGTTAGAGGGAAACCTTGGATTGGGTACGCTTTGGAGGCGATCCATCCATACAATTTCTACCGCCCATAAGTGCAAAAACGTGGTATGGATAGACGAAAAACTAGAAATAATTTCTTGGTTCAACTGGTCTTCGCTACACGTACGAAAAAGTTGTACCATTCGGGTATTCGCCCAAAGGTTATATCTTGCATAATCTAGTAAATACATAGCAATATTGGTTGTTTATAAACGTGAAAATATGGACTGTTAAGGGCGCAAAACTAAACATTTTCTAATGACAAATCATCAAATTGGTCATAGCAGCACCCTCTTCGCTACTGCGGATAGATAGCGCATAATGACCCGAAGCCAAGTTTCGAGTATCCACCCTGATCTGCCCAGATTGAAAATCCCTCATTATTTGTGAAGCCACTATACGACCTTGCATATCAATGATTGATACCGTTACAGACTTGTTCAGAGCAGCCAATTCCAAGTTTACGGCAGTATATTCAACCGCAGGGTTGGGTGATACAGCATACTTTGACAAAGCCAATGTTGTTGTGTTATCAATTATTATATTACCAAATGCCTTGTCGTGCAGACGAAGTATCGCCGTTAAACCTGCCCATCCAGCATATAGATTATCTAAAATAACAGGCGTAATATGACCTATACCTGCCCAACCTAGGTTCCTTGGTGTATAATTTACTTGATTAGTGCAAGTAAATGACAATGGTGTACCCACATTAGCCGATGTACCATCGTAAATAGCGCGCAAGTAGTAGAAATGATTAGGCTTTAAAGTAATATCACTAGCATCAATTGGCAACAATACAGCAGTTACCAAGGAATCAGACTTATGACCTGCATCAAATTCATAATCTACAAATGCAACGAATGGCAAATCATCAAAAGCACCGACACCAGTACCCTCGTCTGTTATACCATCATCGTTAGTATCTGCATCATAAAGGAGCAAATTGACGACATTGGCCGCTGGATCTGCTACAGCAACAGTGGCAGCGTTATAGATACCAAAAGTTACATACTTGACAGTTAAACCTGCATCGCCTGTACGGTACAAAGATAAAACACTATGCTTTAGCATCGCACCAATTCCTAAGTCAACGGGAGTTCCTCCCTTTATGGTAAAATTATCCGTAGCATAAGTATTTGGAGTATAAATAAATTGACGTGTCACCGTATCTCCCGTATTAGTCGTCAAATCGGTAGTAAATTCCATTTTATATGTACCGATCTTTGGCGATATTGGAACATAACTATCGAATAGGATAACCGAATCGGCACCCGCTTCGATATATTGAGTGGATTCAAGCGTAGTCACTACTCCTACAGGATCCGTAATAGTCACTTTGCCGGTAAAATTTTGGCCTATACCCGTACGGTTGATACAACCCACCGATATTAGGTCAACTGTATCGGCTTGAGCGATTGGAGTAGCATAAGCGTAGCCACCAGTTGGGTCGTGCAGGTTCGAGCGGCGAATACAAATATTAGGTTTTTTACCTGCTTTGATCCCTGCATCAATTACATCAACCATATTACGGCAAAATAACATGACTGGTATTTGAACAAAAGGATTTGTTGCACCCATACTTGGTGCATTATTTGCATCTCCATGTGCAGCGGCATAGCCATTGGCAACAATAGCAATAGATGCCCCTGATTGTTGAGCATTATACATCTTAATATCATAATTGCAAGCACCACGACGAACCAAAACGGCTTTGCCGGAGTAGTTGTTAAGGATTGTATCACAACATAAAGAATCGGATGGAACGGAACTATCATAGCCCCAAACCGCCTCAGCGCAAATATCACCTAAGATTGGGCCACCCCAATCAGCAGGAGCACTAAATCCTCCTGTGCCATTTTTGTAGGTTGTAGTTACTCCGTCGATTTTTATATCGATTACGAAGATTTCATCGCCTGTTTGTTGCGCATTTACAGGTGATAGCGTTGTGCATACGAACGCTAGAAGTAGTGTAAGATTTTTTATCATGATTGTTATTATAGTTTATTTTAGTAGAAAATGAAGATGCTTATTTACATTAATAATATACGTATATGTTTGGCTGAATGTCCTAAAAAAGGCAAACGGCGTAACAGGACTACACCTGCACGCCGTTTGCTTATAAAGAAAATAAAATTAGGTTAGAATACTATAAAGACAAGATCAAGCAGTAACCTTGCGCTTACACTTCCTCCCTAACTAAATTCTTAGTGACAAATCATCAAATTGGTCATAGTAGAACCTTCTTCGCTAGTGCGGATAGAAAGTGCATAATTACCAGAAGCAAAGCTACGTGTGTCCATTTTGATCTGACCAGATTGGAAGTTCCTCTCTACTTGTGAAGCAACTATACGACCTTGCATATCAATGATAGATACCGTTACAGACTTGTTTTGAGCAGCCAATTCCAAGTTTACAGAAGTATATTCAACTGCAGGATTTGGAGTAACTGAGAATTTTGTGGCAGCCAAAGGAGTTGGCTTAACGCTGACATCGGCATCTGGGTACGCTGCATCGTGCAGACGAAGCACTACAGTTGCACCGCTCCAACCACCACCAAAAAAGTTATCCAATATAATTGGTGTAATACCACCAATACCTACCCAACCACCATATTCTACTTGACTAGTGCTGCTAAGTGCTAATTGAATACCTGAATTAGCCTGATTACCGTCATAAAGTGCGCGCAAGTAATAGAAGTGGTTAGGTTTCAAGGTAACCTCACTGCCATCAATCGGTGACAATTCTACATTTACCAATGAGTCGGCTTTAAGTGCTGCATCAAAAGTGTAATCAGCAAATGCCACGAATGGCAAGGCATCAACTGCAGTAACACCAGTACCTTGATCCGTTGTACCATTATCGTCAGGATCTGCGTCTAAAAGGAGCAAACTAACAACATTAGCCGCTGGGTCTGCTACAGCAACAGCAGCAGCATTATTGATAGCAAAAGTAGCATTCTTAACAGTTAAACCAGCGTCTCCTGTGCGGTACAAGGATAATGCGCTGTATTTGTTACCAGCAGCAACGAATGAAGCATTATTAGCAGCAGCACCACTTATTCTTAAATTATCAGTAGCATACGTAAGTGGGGTGTAAATGAACTCACGAGTAAGAGTATCACCAGCATTTGTAGCCAAGTCAGCAGTATATACCATTTTATATGTACCAATCTTTGGATTAACTGGAACATAAGGGGCAAAAACGATAACTGAATCAGCACCAGCCTCGATAAACTGAGTAGCTGTAATTGTAGTTGACACACCATTTGGATCAGTAATTTCAACTTTAACTGCATAATCTTGACTCACGCCACTACGGTTTACACAACCCATAGAAATCAAATCAACTGTATCTGCTTGAGTGATTGGTGTTGCATACGCATAACCTCCGGTTGGATCGTGAAGGCTTAGGCGACGGAGACAAACCTGTGGCTTTTTACCTGCGTTGATCGCATTGTCAATTACATCAGCCATAGCACGGCAAAATAACATAACTGGTGTTGTAGTTACCTCTGCTCCTTTTGCACCTGCACCCATACCTGGCGCATTAAATGCATCACCTGCAGTAGCAGATATATTATTGACAACAATGCCGATTGCCGCACCAGATTGCTGTGCATTATACATCTTGACACCAAATTCGCAAACACCGCGACGAATCATAACGGCTTTGCCTGAGTAGTTGTTTGTGATCGTATCACAACCCAAAGAGTCAGGTGTGATATCATAACCCCAAACCGCTTCAGCGCAAATATCGGTTGGGATTGGTCCACCCCAGTCATCAGGAGCACTAAAGCCGCCAGCGCCTTCTCTGTACGTTGTGGTTACACCGTCGATTTTAATATCGACTACGAAGATTTCATCTCCCGTTTGTTGAGCATTTACTTGTGATAGCGTCATCAAAACAAACGCTAAAAGCATTGTAAGATTTTTTACCATGATTATTAATACGAATTAAATTGTGAATTGTTTGTGAAGCGCAAAGATAGCGCGTTCGCTTAAAAACCAAATTATTTTCATTAAATAATGTCTAATTTTTACATTTAGGCTCAATTATTTAACATACTTGTCGAAAAATTGCAGTTCTTTTGCATTTTATAATCTTAAAATCGCCAGTATCCAACCTGATTACCTCCATTTTTATCGCTCCCAATGCAACTCTAATATTTACTTTTTCAACCACACATTATGCAAAAACTATTCGTTACACTTTTTATCTTGGTGGCTTTCTCCGTATTTTGCGCCGGGCAATCTTATTCCCGATGCAAGGTATTATTAGAGGGCAAACCTATTACGGCACTTGCTCAACTCGGAGTAGAAACAGACCATGGTGCACTTGCCGAAGGGAAATCGTTTACGACCGATTTCTCTGCCGACGAAATCCAAACCATCAAAAGTGCAGGCTTTAAAGTAGAAATACTTATCCCTGATGTACAAAAGTGGTACGTCGATCAAAATACCACTCCTGCAACTACAGAGGAACGAGGTGCTGCCCCTTGTGGAGAACCGGATAATAGCCTCGACGTAGGTAATTACCCAATCCCACAAAACTATACTACTGGCTCAATGGGCGGCTATCCTACCTACGCTGAAATGCTGGCAATTCTCGACGATATGCACGCCAAATACCCGCAATTCATCAGTGCAAAAGCGATTGTAAGCGATACCATAACTACCCATGAGGGGCGACCTGTATATTGGGTACGCATTTCGGATAATCCAGATCAAGATGAAAACGAACCAGAAGCACTTTATACAGCACTCCACCATTGCCGCGAACCAATAGGGCTTACCCAATTATTATATTTCATGTGGCACCTGATGGAAAACTACGATACCAACCCTGAGTGCAAATATGTGATAGATAACACCGAACTCTATTTTATCCCCTGCGTCAATCCCGATGGATACCTATATAATGAGTCCACAAATCCTCAAGGTGGCGGACTATGGCGCAAAAACAGGCGCGATAATGGCAATGGCACTTTTGGCGTGGATCTAAACCGTAATTATGGCTCCTTCTGGGGATTTGATAATATTGGATCTTCAGCCAATCCAAATTCGGCTACTTATCGTGGCCCCGCTGCCTTCTCCGAGCCTGAATCACGTATGTTGAGGGACTTTTGCAATAAACATAATTTTCAAAATACCTTCAATTACCACACGTTTGGTAATTTATTGATTTATCCATGGGCATATAGCGACTCGGCTGCTGATCCTTATTTGCCCTTTTTGGGCAATGCTTTGACGGCTAAAAATAAATTCAAAGCAGGTACAACAACCGAAACTGTTGGCTATGCCGTAAATGGTAGTTCTGATGATTGGATGTTTGATAGCCATAATACCTATTCTTTTACACCGGAATCCGGCCCCGCAGTATTAGGTTTTTGGCCACCGGCTAATGTGATTGATAGCTTAAATAAAATGACGCAACTTAGTAATTTTATATTGGCTTGGAGTATGCTAAAAATTGCATTGGTGAAAGATATTAGTAACCCTGAAATAAATGTATTAACGAGTACCATTCCTATTGAAGTGCGTAATGTAGGTGCGCAAAATGGCGATTTTACGGTTTCTTTGCAAAAAACAGATAATCAAATCGTATCGATTTCACCTGCAAATCATACCATTAACCTCAATAACCAAGCAATAGATACCGTTTGGTTTACAGTTACAATAAGCCCTAATAGCACGATTAATGCCGTAATACCCATACTCTTGCAAATCAATAATGGTGCATTTACCTTAACTGATACGCTAGAAAAAATCTATACCGATGGACCAAGGGTAGCTATTTTAAACGAACCATTTAATAGTCCTCAAAACTGGACGGGCGACTGGCTATTAACGACGGAGGATTACACATCGGCACCAACCTCTATTACCGATTCTCCAAACGGACAATACAACAGTAATAGTACAAAAACACTGCTAAGCAATAATTTTGTAACTATTCCAAGTAATGCCATGCTTCCAGCACTCAATTTTGATGCAAAATGGAGCATCGAAACAAATTATGACTGGGTACAACTCGAAGCAATCACAGAATCGGGAGTAACCACTCAGTTATGTGGAAAATACACCAACTTAGGTACTAATAATCAAACGCTAGGGCTACCGCTTTGGGATGGAATTCAGGAAACTTGGGTAAAGGAATTTATCGACTTGAGTGACTATAAAGGGCAGAAAATTAAATTTAAGTTTTCATTGCTTACAGACCAAGAGATAAATTTAGATGGCTTTTATATCGATAATTTTGAAGTAAATTATGTAGATACTACCTTAAACACACCTTCAAATATTAGCCAACCTTTTGTTGAATTAGATGCCAAAATCCAACCAAATCCAGCCTCAAATCAGGTGTTTTTGACTTGGAATAGCCCTTCAACACCACTCCAAAATGCGCAATTTGTTTTGGCCAATACACTCGGACAGCAAGTAAAAATGGTTCATCTGCCCAACACCATTAACGGATCATTCCAAATAGACCTAGCCAATTGCCCCGAAGGTATATATTATTGGTGTATCAAAACGGAAAATGGTGCTACAGTGAGTCAGAAATTGGTGGTGCATAAACAGTAATTTTAGTAAAAACTATGACTTACCAACCACGGAGTGGTTAAACTTGAATAGCCCCGAATAAAATTCGGGGTTTTGAAATGTGGTGTTTTTTAACAACTACGGAGTAGTTGAACGGCAACGTATTATGAACGTTTCACACCACGATGACTCGCATATACATAGTAACCTTGTGTCAAATAGACTCAATATTTCAGGAACGAGATCATATCCAAGGCATGATCTCGTTCCTTATTATCCCATCAAATCACCTGTATCATCACTTCCTGCAACTCCACCAACTCCCCAAAAGAAGTAAGTTCCATGCCCAATCCTTTGGCTTCCGCTATAAAATCTGCTTCAAAAGCAGGATGCACAGCCACCAGCAAACCGCCGCTGGTTTGCGGATCGGCTAAAATATGTTGTTGCAAAAGAGTTGCGCCACTTATTTTATGACCATAACTTTCCCAATTACGGGTTGTGCCTCCAGGAACGCATTTTTTATCCAAATAATAGTCCAAAATAGTGCGATCAATCACAGGCACTTCATCAAACCGCAACAAAGCCCCCGCATTGGAGGCAGCACACATTTCGGATAAGTGTCCTAATAACCCAAAACCAGTCACATCGGTCATGGCTTGCACATATTGTAATTGTCCAAAATGCGCACCCGCTTTATTCAATTTTTTCATCGAATCCGGTGCTATTTGTGCGTGTTCTGGCAATAAATGCCCTTTTTTCTGAGCAGTTGTCAATATACCAACGCCTATTGGCTTGGTCAAAAACAGCTTAGCACCAACAGAAGCCGAACCATTTTTTTTCAAGTGTTCTATTTTCACCCTACCAGTCACAGCAAGTCCAAAAATAGGCTCGGGACTATCAATACTATGCCCTCCTGCCAACGGAATGCCCGCTTCTGCACAGGCTGCTCGGCTACCTTCAATGACGGCATTAGCCACTTCTGGCGGAAGCAAATTGATAGGCCAACCCAAAATAGCGATAGCCAACATGGGAGTGCCGCCCATAGCATAAATATCGCTGATCGCATTAACAGAGGCTATTCGGCCAAAATCAGCAGGATCATCCACGATTGGCATAAAAAAATCGGTGGTGCTAATGATGGCTGTCCCATCCCCTAAGTCCATTACGGCAGCATCATCGCGTTCTTCATTTCCGACTAAAAGCGCCGGAAAAACAGTCGATTTTTGACCTGTTTGCAGGATTTGGTCGAGTACTTTTGGTGAAATTTTACAACCGCAACCCGCACCATGGGAGTATTGCGTAAGTTTTATGGTATCTGTCATATTTAATCTGTGTCAACACTTTCAAAAAGGTAAAAAAAGTGTGCGCCGCAAAGATATTGTGAATACCTCGTTTGCTTTTAAAAAAATTTGTTTATTTTTGCAGCGTCATTTTAACTCAACACAAATAATATATAATGTACGCTCAGGAACAACAACGCGCACTTTTTGATCTATCCAAAGCACTACTTCAATCGGCAACGGCTCAAACGCTATTTGATGACCCAACACTTAAAATAGCCGACTTAACCAAGGTGCTTCGATACCATGAATGGCGTTATTATGTCCAAAACGACCCAGTTGTCAGCGATTTTGAATACGATCAATTGTATAATCAATTGAAAGCACTAGAAGCCAAGCACCCAGAACTCATCAATACAGACTCCCCTACCCAACGTATAGGTGACGACAATTCAGGATCGGTATTTGCCCAAGTGCCACACCTGACCCCAATGCTTTCCTTGGATAATTCTTATGATGCCGCCGATTTACTTGATTTTGATACCAGTATTAAAAAACTATGCGGACTAGAAAAAGACGAGGCTGTTTCTTATTGTGTTGAGCCTAAATACGACGGCGGTACCATTGCGCTGGTTTTTGAAAATGACCTGTTGGTGCGCGGCGCAACCCGTGGCGATGGCACAATGGGCGAAGACATTAGTGCGAATATGCGTTCCTTGAAGTCGATTCCTTTGCGTGCCGAATTTAGTAAATATGGTATCTATAAAGCCGAATTGCGCGGAGAAGCATTGATTCGTAAGGATATTTTTGATACCATGAATGCCAAGCGACAATCCACCGGTGAAACCCTCTTTGCTAATCCTCGCAATGCTGCAACAGGTGCATTGCGTATGAAAGACCCCAAGGAAACCGCAGCACGTGGACTCGAAGCATTTATTTATCAATTGGGTTTTGCAGAAGATCAAAATGGCAACCCCGTTGAAGGCCAATTTGATACACACGACCAAAGTATTCACCTGCTGGAAAAATTGGGTTTCAAAACGCCATTGTCGCAAACACACGCAAAACAACACCTTGAAGCCACAAAAACCTGCGCTAATATCGAAGAAGTGATCGCATTTTGTAACGCATGGCAAGAATACCGAGACGAGTACCCTTATGAATTGGATGGCATGGTGGTCAAACTCAATCGGATCGACCTACAGGCCAAATGTGGTTATACCTCGCACCATCCACGTTGGGCCATCGCTTTCAAATTCCGTGCAAGGCAAGCCACCACGCGCCTACGCGATATCGAATACCAAGTAGGGAAAACTGGCGCAATTACGCCTGTCGCCAAATTAGAACCCGTGCATTTGGCAGGTGTTACGGTATCTAATGTAAGTCTGCACAACGAAGAATTTATTCGATCCAAAGATATTCGCATCGGCGACCATGTACTGGTAGAACGCGCCGGCGATGTGATTCCCTATATCGTAAAAACATTAGTAGAACTCCGAGATGGATCAGAAATACCTGTAAAATACCCAGAGTATTGCCCATTCGACGATACAAAAACAGTTCTGCTCGCCCGCGCCGAAGATGAAGCCGCCTGGCGTTGCCCCAATTGTACTTGTGGTCGGCAGGAGTATCAAAAATTTGTGTTCCATGTATCCAAGCATGCGATGGATATTGAAGGCTTGAGCAAAGCCACCATTGAACGGCTGATTGGTATGGGCTGGTTAAGTACATTAGCCGATTTGTATCGCCTTGATTTTGAGGCTATTGCAAAATTAGATGGTTTTGGAAAGCGTTCGGCAGACAATTTACGTGCTGCGCTAGAAAAAGCCAAACAAAACCCAATCCATCGTTTATTACATAGTCTGAGTGTGCATCATTTAGGGCAAAAAGCCTCCAAATTGATTGCTGCTGAAATAGGTCATGTGTTGGATCTCTGCGATTGGGACCTAGAAAAATACCAAACGATTAAGGATATTGGCCCAGTAGTAGCACAAAAGGTATTCGATTTTTTCCACGAAGACCATAATATAGCGTTGCTCAAAGAAATGGAATCCCTGGGTGTCAACCTCACCCAAACCGAGGAAGACAAAAAAGCGGATGTGAATACGGAGGGTGTACTCTATGGCAAAAGCATCTTATTTACCGGATCGCTCACTCAAATGACACGCGAACTGGCCGAAGCACGCGCAACAGGCGCAGGAGCGTCTATTGCGAGCGGGGTGAGCAAGCACCTAAGCATACTCGTAGTGGGCGAAAAAGCAGGCTCAAAACTGAAAAAAGCACAGGATATTGGCACCGTGGAAATTTGGTCGGAAAGTGAGTTTTTGGAACGGACAGAGGTGAATGGGTAAAGAGGTATTTGCAATACCTACCCTTTCCGCACCCGACGCATACGTACCCGCTGTACATCATCCAATACCACTGCATCCCGATAATCCGCCGCTTTTTTGCGCAACCGCACCCGATTCATCTGTAAACCATCCACGTGCCTGCAATACAAACCCCACGCGGGCAATTCCCCAAACATAGAAAACTCTGGGTAATCTCGTTCCCGTTCAGGTACTTTGGATAGGCTGTCAATAGGTACAAAAGCAATATTGCGATCACCGCCACCAGCATAAGAGACATAAATATTTTCCAACCGGACATCCACAACTGGATGTCCGGGAATGCCTACAATAGAGGCTGGCATTAGGTTATGTGGTTCTTTTACAGGTGGGCCTTCATGCTCATAACCAATATCCGGTTTTCCCGCTGGCACTGTAACATTTATATCGTGCAGATAGACCCGCCTCACCAGCCCGGGTGGGAAGCGTTGGGTACGGTGTCCTAATCGAATAAAAAAGGCATTACCCGTGTTTTCAGCGCGAATATTGGATACTTCCACATCTTCCAGTACACCACCATCCACTATTTCCAGCGCAATGGCCGATCGGAAAGTATTATAAACCGTTATATCGTCCACTTTAATATTTCGGAAGCCACCGTAAGAATTTGTGCCAAATTTGACCGCACTGGCACTGGAACGCACCTTGCAATGGCGGATCAGGATATGATTACAAGACAGTTCTCTCCGATCCGATTTCAGACAAATACCATCGTCGCCGACATCAATATCGCAGTTTTGAACGAGTGTATTCGTACAATCCACCAGATCTATCCCATCATTATTCCAAAAAGCCGTACTGCGCACCGTTATTCCATCAATAACTAGGCTATCGCACCGACCATACCGCTGTATCCAACAAGCTGAATTCCTCAAGGTAATTCCACTGACTTTAATATTCTTACATTGCTCAAAATCAATCAATTGCGGACGTTCGCTTTCGTGGGTACGGTTATCTTTATAGCCCCCTTGAATCAAGCCCTTTTTATACATTTCATCGGTATCAGCTGCCAATGCTTTTCCACGGCCATCAATCGTACCTTTTCCGCCAATACCAATATGGCTTACACTATGGGCTAAAATTAAAGCATACCACCTGTTTTTATCATAATCGGTACGCTTAGTACTACCCAATAAGACCGCAGCAGAATCCAATAACAGCATAACATTATCTTTCAAACAAATACTACCCGTCACGAACACACCCTTGGGAATTAATACATTACCGCCACCATCCGCATGGCATTGGTCAATTGCATTTTGAATCGCCTCCGTATTGATCGTAATCCCATCAGATATAGCCCCGAAATGGGTAATATCATAGTTACGAGAGGGCGATTGAGCATATAAGCCGCAGAGCGAAATCAAGCCAAAAAGAGCCCCTAAAATGGAAAATTGGTATAAAAGTTTATATTTCATCGTTTAAGTTTTTTATATTTTATTGCCGTTCATGTTTCTGACTTATCTTTGATGCCTCAATTACCAAGCCCCTTTAAACCACAAATATACCTATGATGCACAAAACGCAAGACGAATTATTTATGCAACGCGCTTTCGATCTGGCAGCATTAGGCGCAGGCAAAGTGGCACCTAATCCGTTGGTGGGTGCGGTGATTGTACATGAAGGCAATATTATAGGCGAGGGTTGGCACGATTATTATGGCGGGCCACATGCCGAGGTACATGCAGTTAGATCTGTAAAAGCCCCCCTTTTGCTACCCCACTCTACTTTGTATTGCACTTTGGAACCCTGTTTCCATGTGGGAAAAACGCCGCCTTGTGTGGAATTGATTTTAGCGCACAATATTAAAAGAGTAGTCGTGGCCGTACCAGACATTAACCCATTAGTAGCAGGTAAAAGTATCGCAAAACTCAAGGATATGGGTATTGAGGTGCAAGTAGGTGTGCTTGCAGAACAGTTTTTGCCCCAAAACAAAGTATTTATACATTGGATGACGCATCAAGCGCAACAGCCTTATATCATACTCAAATGGGCGCAAAGCCGCGATGGTTTTATTGGAAAAAAAGGTGAACGAGTGGCCATTTCCGATCCAGTTACACGTCGCCTAGTACATCGGTGGCGCTCAGAATGCGATGCCATATTAGTGGGTACACAAACGGCTCTTGCCGATAATCCGCAATTGGACACACGTTATTATACAGGGAAAAACCCATTGCGCATTGTTATTGATTTTGAAGGAAAAATGCCGCTTACCCATGCGTTATTGGACGATTCCACGCCAACTTGGGTGATCGGCAAAACGAGGTTGGGTAATTGGCAGCATACTATTTTCCAAGCATTTTCCAGAGAAAACCTACTCAACGAACTTTCAACAGCACTTGCCCAAGATAAAAAAGCGTCCCTTTTGGTAGAAGGTGGTGCCGAACTCATACAATCTTATTTAGACTTTGGTTTATTTCAAGAAATAAGAATGATCGAAAATGAGCAGATCATGAAAGACGGTATCCACGCACCAAAATTACAACAAGGCTTGCCTATGGTAAAAGAAGAATGGATTGGAAAAGACAAAATCCAATTTTATGAAAAAGGAAGCATAATAAAATAAAAAAATACCACTTTCAAGGTATTTTAAGGCAAATAATCGAGAAATAAATAATTGGCACACGTTTTGCAATAACAAATATATCCCCCTATTGCTCCAATTTATTTGGATGAGACATCTTTTAATCCTTATTTCATAATCAATAATCCTTCATCAGGATTCCGTATATTTAATTTACATTTTATGCTTCGTTTTAATCAAACATTACATTCAGCCATAGTCAATAGCGGGGAACTTGAACTTTTACCAAATTTTCCAAACCCTTTTGTAGAAATGACTATGTTGCGCTTTAATCTCCCAACCCCCGCTCAAGTAATTCTCCGTATCTTCAATGCTGATGGTGCAGAAATTAATCAAAAACAAGCCGCCTATGACGAAGGCGAAAACCACGTTCTATTGCAAAGAAACGATTTGCGCGAACCCGGTATCTACGAATACCAATTCGAGACAGCAGGTATCAAAACTGCCCGCCGCAAATTGATGATGTTTTAACACGTAAACTAAAGATGAAATAAAAATCTTCAAATTAGCCATATTCGCATTGTCGAGTATGGCTAATTTATTTCCCTGTGTTAATCTAATGTAAAAGATGAATAAATATCTTTAGAATAGTCCTAATTTTGCGGCGGTTTAGAAACAAGTAAAACATTTAAAATAATTCAATTTTATAAACATGGAAAGGAATAAAAAAATCCAGTATGGCCTCCTTGTATTAGTGGGCGCATTGTTAGTAGCAAATTTAGTGGGCGGTGGCTTCTCCAATTGGTTTGGAAAATCAGAAGGTGATATGATGCGCGCTGCTGCTGCTGCATCAGGTTTCTCTAGCAGTCAATCACCTGCAAAATCGGGTATCCCCGAAGGCAGTGGAAATATACCTGGCACCAATGTAAACGCAACAACTGCACCAACAGGCCCAGTTACAACTATCCGCTACGAAAGCGAAAAATTTGAGTTTGGCGTAGTTGACGAAGGCGATGTTGTAAAACACGTTTTTAAATTTACCAATACTGGCAATGAACCACTTGTTATCAGCAATGCAAAAGGTTCTTGCGGTTGTACAGTCCCTACTTGGCCACACGAGCCTGTACCTCCGGGTGCAACTGGCGAAATCAAAGTGGAATTCAATACTAAAGGTAAGCCTGGTAACCAAAGTAAACGTGTAACTGTTACCGCAAATACTGTTCCTACGGATACCTATATCGAGGTGGCCGGTGAAGTACGTGGTAAAGAAACAAAATAAACTACGCTATAATAAACTTAGTTTAGGGTAAACCCTAGATAATATCGATCCCTCTTTTGATATACAAAGGAGGGATTTTTTTGTGTAAACATTCCAATATTCAGCCGCCCCCCAAATGACTCCGGAGAAGTCTAACTTTTGTAACAAAAACAAGCAACACCTCAAATGACTTCGGAGAAGTCTAACATTTGTTGTTTATTTGCACCCCATTTAGGAAATCACTAAACATTATACCCACTATTCCATTATATGTTACAAATGTCAGATTGCGCCGAAGTCCACCCCTAAATGACTTCGGAGAAGTCCAACATTTGTTGTTTATTTGCACCCCATTTGGGAAATCAATAAACATTATACCA
>JBEAVK010000351.1:0-5143 GCA_041160955.1 Bacteroidota bacterium | reverse complement strand
TAACCGTAAACGACACCGAAGCACCTACCATGACTTGCCCGGCGGCGATGAGTTTGTCCACTGCAATAAACACTTGTAGTGCTGTGGCAACTTATACGAATCCTACATTTACGGATAACTGTACGCCCACATCAGGCACCGCAATCCGTATTAGTGGTTTAGTCAGTGGATCTGCTTTTCCAGTGGGTAACAGCAATGTAGTGTTCCAAGCCACCGACGCAGCGGGCAATACCCGTCGTTGTACGATGGTCGTAACGGTAACGGATAACCAACCACCAGTGATTAATTGCCCACTACCCGTAGTAACAACTGGCACAGGTATGCCATGTAGAGCAACCGTATTCTATGGTAACACAACAGCCTCCGACAATTGTGCGGGTACGCTAACACCTTTCTTAGTGACAGGTTTGGCGAGTGGTTCACAGTTCTCAGCAGGCGTAACCATTAATACTTTCCGAGCAGTTGCGCCAAATGGCCAAAGCGCGGAATGCTCATTCTCCGTCACTGTGAATTGTGGTAGTGGTCTGGGTAATAACGATGTGGAAGTCAGGGATGCGGATTTGAGTATTCAGCACAGCAACAACAACAACCTTGACTTAACACTAGCCCCTAACCCTGCACATTCTACAATAACCGTCGGCATAGAAGGCGTGGGCGCAAGCGGCGGCACTTTATTGGTCTTTGATGCGGTAGGCAGGCAGTTACTCCGGCAGGTGATCGCAGAAAATCAGCGAACAGCGGTATTCCAAGTGGATGGTGCTGCATTTGCACCTGGTTTGTACAGGGTCAATTTAAGAGCTGAACATGGTGTAGTGACCAAGACGCTGATGGTGGTAAAGTGATAGGTTGATTTTTAATAGAAGAGATGAAATGGGTCGCTCGGTATGTACTGGGCGACCCATTTTGTGTATCTGGTGCAATAATAGGCACTAATTTTTTTAAACCTCAAACCATCGGTAAACAGGCGAATAGAAAACCAATACAATATGTATCCAAAATACGGCTGCAAAAAGAATCAATTTAGGATACCATACGGGTTCTAACTGTTTGTACTCTATTAAAAATATCAAGAGTATCCCTCCAATAATTAAAGGTGCAAGTTTGGGCGTATCTGTGCTAAAAAATTTGAAAAATACCATTAAATAAAACACCAAAAGCCCTAAAAAAAACAGACAAATAGTGCGGTTTACCGTGGTCATTCTAAAAAAAGAAAAAAACAGGAACACAAGTACTCCTATGGAAATCACTACGGATAAAACATAGTATAGCACAATAATTTTCACAATACTTAATTCGATGTTACCCATTGGTAGGCCAATAGCCGATGCTGTTGCACCATATTGAATGCTACAATACGTGTAAAACGACAGCGCAGTAACCATTAAAATGGCAAAAAACCAAGGTATAAATCCTGTGAAAATTTTGACAAATGGAAATTTACTCATTGAGATAGTTTTTAGATATTAATGTTACAAGGTGTAATTAAAGGGATTAAATGTATGATGTTTTTTTATAGCCGTACACTTTTTAGGCAACTTCTTTCCGGAGTTTAACACCAATGGTTTAATACCTCTCGCTTTCAACCACCTAACCTATATATCATAAATGATACTTAGACATTTATACTTAGCACTATTGCTGATATGCAGTACTGTAAGAGGGCAAATCCTCATTCAAGAGCCCGTTTTTACACCCGAAGAATTACAAGAGGATTTTTTATTTTTGAGAAAGAAATTAGAGCGCAACCACCCCAATTTGTATGCGTATAATACCCCGAAAACGGTACATGCAATGTTCGATAAAATGTATGCTGGTATAGATAGTGCCATGACTGCCACAGAGTTCTATCGGTATATTTCAGCCATGCAGCCCACTATCCAAGATGGGCATAATTATTTACTGCCTAGTGCGGAGAAACAAGCATTTCACGCAGAAAAGTCTTTGTATTTTCCTATAAACTTTATCGTTTATAACGAAAAACTGTATATTTCACAAAATTTAAGCAATGATACTACCCTACAAATCGGTGATGAAATATGTGCAATAAATGATGAAAATGCCATAGATCTATTTCGTTTTATGGTGGATCATCAGGTGCGGGATGGTCATAACTTATCCTATCCTCGCTGGATAACGCAAACTTATTTTCGCTCTTATTATGGATTCCTATTTGGGTTCAAAGCGCAGCATAAATTGCAAATTAAAACCGCTACAGGTACTTTAAGAACCTTGCAAGTTGATGCCCTACCACTACAGACCATTTTAAACCGCAGAAAAGCAGTTGTTCCTTTGAGGTACGATAGAATGGACTACGAAAAAGGTGTTTTTTGGGAAACCAATAAGGAGCAAAATTATACCCTTCTGACCATAAAAACTTGGAGTAAAGATTTGATGAAAACGGAATATTACCAAGATTTCAAAGAAGAAATCAACGATTTTGCGCAGGTGTTAGAGGAAAGTGGCACTCAAAATTTAATTATAGATATAAGGGGCAACCAAGGCGGAGAAGGCACTTATGGTATTCACTTACTCCGTTATTTGCTTCCGAATCGTTTCAAATATTTCTACGCTGTTAAAAAACTCAATAGATATGGGAAACTCAAAAATACCGCACCCTCACTGACTGCTACCTATAAACGCCGTCCTTTTGTTTTCCGGGGCAATATATATGTGCTCACCAACGGCGGTAGTTTTTCTAATTCGGGTATATTTGCCGCTGTGATCCAAAACAAGAAGCGCGGCAAAATTATAGGCTCCGAGACCGGAGGAAATGCAGTGTTACTTACGGGTGGTGCTGGTTATTATGCGCTACCTCATACTCAAATCAATATGCTAAAAGCCACTCACCAAATGGCTATTACTGATCCAAGTACCAATATTGGAGCAGGCGTTCAGCCGGATATTGAAATCAATCCCGAGTTAAACGATATACTCCAAAATAATGATGTTGTTTTAAAAAAAGTCATCTCTTTGATCGGCGAAAAGCGTATTCAAATGCATAAGTAAAAATAATAGCACATTTACGCGCTTGAATCTTATGCCTAAAACCAAATTTCTGCCTACCTTTGGTATGTAAACTGACCAAAAATTTATGCGACCACCTTTTCAACGCCATTGCCATTTACACAGGGTTGGCTATAGGAAAATAACGGAGCAAAAGATGCGATAAGTAAAATGAGTATTTGTTTGTTGATTGATAACATTTTGTAGATTTTTATTTAAATGAAAAGTAAAAACGATGAACTAGTGATGCCCACTCCTTCACAAATGAGCATTGCAATGGTGAATTTCCAAGCATTAGATAATTTTTTCGTTATTGCCATGATATAACTTTAGCGTTTATTTTTAGAAGGGAACAATGGAAATACAAATGCGGAATTATCCATATTAATCAAGCAACGCATCCACAAAGGGAGATTCCAACTGCATTTGTGCGATGCAAAGGTCAGACTTTTTGCGATAGCACCTATGATTCTATTGCTTAAAAGTTTATAGGATTTACACTTTCCGAAAGTAAAATTGATAGGCAAAAAAAATTATTGTTGACAATGGCACGATTACTACCCAAGAAATTATTATAAAACGACAAAAATTCCGTCAGCGAAATTTGTTATAAAAAGACCGATAAAGACCAAAAATATTTTCGCAACGTTTTCAAAAGATATATAGGATTGACACCCACTGACGATAAAAAGCAGTTTACTTTTACCATATAAATCAATACCATGCATAAAATACTTACTATTTCACTACTCGTTCTGTCGGCTTTTACCCCACTATTTTCGATCAATTATTACGTATCGCCTACAGGAAATAATGCGAACGCCGGCACACAAGCCCTCCCTTGGAAAACCATTCAGCATGCTTGTAATAATGCCACGCCGGGAAGCACTGTATATATCATGGCAGGCACTTATACCGAGAGTATTTGGACCAATGTGAGTGGCACGGCGGGCAACTATATCACTTTTACGCATTTTGGTAGCGATATTGTCACTATTGATGGCGGCTCTACCAATACCCAAACGGTGCTTTGGACGATGGATAATAAGCGGTATATTCGTATTGATGGGCTACATTTTGCCAACGCAATGGGCAATTTTTCTATGGGCATCAATGTCCGTAATGGCTGCGATCATATTGAAATCCTGAATAACGAGGTTTACAATATTAATTTTTCTACCGACCCCAATGCCACGGTTACTTTTAGTACCAATACAAATCCTATTGTGTTTTATGGTAACCACCCTACTATTCCCATTTCGAGTGTTGTGGCTTCGGGCAATATTGTCCGAAATTGCCGTACAGGTGCCAGCGAAGCACTCACAGCAACAGGCGATGTAAACGGGTTTACTTTTTCGGACAATACCATACATGATATTACAAATATCGGTATTGATGCGGCTGGCGGACATGCGATATTCCCCTCCAATCCAACGACCAATTATGCGCGCAATGGAACTATTACCAATAACTTAGTCTATAATTGTGTGAGTGGATTGGCCGTAGCAGCCGGTATTTACGCCGATGGCAGCCGGAATGTACTGATTGAGCACAATACAGTACATGATTGTGGCAGGGGCTTTGAAGTGGGCTGCGAAATAGCGGGGTCTATTGCTGATAATGTTATTGTGCGCAATAATATCACTTATCACAACAGAGAAGCCGCGATCGGGATAGGTGGATACAATTACCCTTCAACGGGCAAGGTCACTAACTCACAAATCCTCCACAATACCTGCTATGATAATGTATGGGAAAACCCAAATGATGGTGATTTACTGATCGAATATACCGAAAATTGCACGATCAAACACAATTTATTCCATACCACCAACGCTGCTAAACGGATCATTATTTCCCGCCTGAACTCTACAGGACTTACCCTCAATTACAACCTGTATTACCACAATGCAGGTGCCAGCCAAGTAAAAATAGACTGGAATGGCACGATACATACCAGTTTCACAGCGTACCAAACATCTACTGGAAAAGATCAACAATCGGTATTTGGCAATCCTTTAATGGTGTTGCCTGCCAGCCAGAATTTTCATTTGGGCGCAGGTAGTCCGGCTTATAATGCAGGTGATCCGGCCTTCGCGCCGAGTGGTGGCGAAGTGGATATAGATGGTGATAATCGGCT
>JBEAVK010000341.1:0-4069 GCA_041160955.1 Bacteroidota bacterium | reverse complement strand
CACAACTAAACGGTGTTTCTGATGGGTTGTTTCATCGGTTTGGTTTTTTAACAGACCAATATAACGCGCTTTATTGTTGATCGGTACTAAGAAGCAATACGTGTTGTTTTCGCTGCCTGACGGGCTTGGAAATTGATTAATACCTCACAATTCTACCCGAACTCGCCGTGTTCCCTTCCCGTATAATCCGCCAAAAATAGACACCAGATGCCCAATCATCGGCACGAACTACTTGTGAAGTATGCCCTCGAAATGGTATTTCTGCCTTTGTGCGCCCGTAAAAATCGCTGATTACCAACAGTAGCGGTGTGTTATCGGGCATTTCGGTCGTTAGCGTTAGGTGATCGGAAAAAGGATTGGGCAGCAACTGTATTTTGCCCGGTTCATTGTCTTGTGTACCCACCGAAGATTTTACTTCATACACCAATTCCTTGGTACAGCCCTGACTATCGGTAATCGTTACGGTATAAAAACCGACGGAAAGATTATCTATACTAGGCCCGGTAGCACCCGCCTGCCAATCTATATCCAAGTTACCTGTACCACCCGAAACAATCAAGTCAATTTGTCCATCGGTGGCTGTATTGGTACTGGTTGGCGTTATTTGAGCAGTTACTTCAATGGGTAATGGATCGGTAACGCTCACCTGCCAGTTGATGCTACAACCAAAGCCGTCGGTAAGTGTACCGCGATAATTGCCCGCTGATAAGCCACTGATACCGGGGAAAGTAGTGCCATCGTCCCAAGTCCATTGGAATGGCGGTGCTGCATTACCGGGGAGGATAGTGATCTCGCCATCATTAGCCCCGTAACAAGTAATGTCTTGGAAATCGAAACCAATGGTGAGTGTACCCGTGGTGGTGACTTGCACTGTGTTGGTGCTAGAACAACCGTGTACGTCTGTTACGGTAGCGGCATAGAAACCAGCAGGTGTATTGGTGAGTAAACTATCTGTTTTTTGATTATTCCAAGCATATTGTAGCGGAAAAGCGGTGCTTGCTACTAAAAAACTTGCTGTGCCGCCCGCTCCTGTACCACAAATAACGGGTGTCATAATGGGTGATAATACCGGTGCTGCTTGTTCTGGGACAAGTAGGGTCGTCACAGTTGTTCGGCTTTTGCTATCTGTGATGGTGGCAGTATAAGTGCCGGGTGACAAATCCGTCAGTACGGGTTGTGAGGGTGCTGGTTGCTGACTCCATAAATAGCTTACAGGTGGACAAGCGGCTATGCCGGATAGGTCTATACTACCCGATGCAGTCCCTTTGCAAGCACCAAGTACCACGGGAGGGCTATTGTACTCCAATTTACCCATTTCATAAGCACCTAAATCCACATTGCCATATTGGATACGTGGCTGTCCCGATAGATCAGTGCTGCTCAAAGCATAGCCATTGTTACCTGTATTGATCGCAGGCGAGCAGGGCTGTAGCCGCAAATCATTTGAATCTGGTGCAATAAATAATGGATTGGTATCCCATTGGTTATTGCTCATATTCCAATTGGCTGCGTAGGAAGGCAGGGGTTTGTTGCTGAGGTTGTTGTGGAAATTGACTTGAAAATTATTGATTTGGTCAAAACCCTGAATTAATCTATAAGATGGGAAATTTTCAATACCATTGTTATCAAAAATAGCGTTCTCAATGGTTATAGTTTTAGGCTGACCATATATAATTAAGGCAAGGTTTTGAATGGTCGAATTAATAATTCTGATCGGCTCACTATCAGGAGAACCGCCAAAATAAAATATAGGGAAATCATTAATGATTGTCCCTGGTACATAATTGGGTACAAAAATAGAGGAATTGGACAATGTATTGTATCTTCCTTTGTTACAGCCTATACCTGCACCTACGCCTATCCATGTACTAGAAGAAAAGAATTCAATATACAGTTGGTCGGAGCGCATTTTGTAAGCATTTGGTAGATAAATGTTCGTACTACGATTCCGGACCAATCTGTTATTCAGGAATAAATGCCCAAGTTGATTGGTCGTATCTAAGTCTTCGTCCACACTATCCCAGGAAAATACTCCACTATTTTCGACAAACTGGGTATTAGTAATATTAAAAAAAATATTATTTCTTGATAGACCTACTGGATCATTTCCAATTGGGCTTGCAATTGCATTATAAAATAAATTATTTTTCATTCCACTCTCACGTATTTCGCAGGAGTCGATATTGATAAATATATTATTAGTAGTAAATTTTGCTATGCAAATATCATTTGTCCGTGGAGTGCTGTTGCCCTCCAAACCATGAAAATTGGAGCGGAAGGTACACTGTACAAAATCAATTGTGTCTCCTTCTATATCAGAATAAAGATATACTGCACCGGAAGTGCGTATAGCATTAAAACTAAACTCACAACCGTAAAAATCAATACCATTATTGGTTGTTAAACCTCCTTTTCGAGCAACACAAGCACCTCTAAAAAATGCCTTATTATACGAAAATCGGCAATATTCAAACTTGGGTGCTATCTGTCCTGTACCACCACCATTTACAAAAACAGCCCCACCGTCGTACCGTGCATAATTATGCTCAAATACACAATGCCGGATCGTTGGGAAGGCAATACCATTATAACCCATTATCAGTAATCCAGCACCCGAACCACCCAACTCGCCATCGTTGCTGTTGGATTTATCGGATTGTCCGTACTGAAAATAAAAACCATCTACCAAGGTGTTTTCGTCGGGATGGAGGAGGTAAAGGAGGTTATAACTATTATCGAGGCTATCGCCCTGTACACCAATATCGCCGTCTAAAAAACTAGGGTGCGCTGCTATATCTCGTTCTGCTGCGCTGAGTTCGGTAGCCGCAAAACTACCCAATAAACGCACACCCGAGGCCAATTCAAAATGGGCATTGCGATGGGTAGTGGCACTCGGGCGGTATTTGCCCTCTGCTACCCATATTTCATCGCCTGCTATGGATAGTGCTAGTGCATCGTGGAGGTTGGTAAAAGCATTTGTCCAAGAAGTGCCTGTATTTTGTCCAGAGGCTTGTTGGTTCACATAGTAGCGGGTGGGCTGCGCAGCAAGTGCGGTATAAAAGAACAAGAATACCAGGATATGTGTCGGATTATATTTCATGTTAATGTACATTGAGTAAAGGATGAAAATGGCGGCATCAATTTAGCATTTAACATTTATACTTTAAAATGTATAATTAAAAATAATTAATTTTAAACGCTTAATTTTAAATGTTCAATGTTAAATTGATGCCGCCCTTATAATACTATTGTTTTACCAGTCTAATACGTTGCACTTCGGTAGCGGTACGCAATTGGATATCGTAATGCCCCGGTGCTAATACCGTGGATAATTGCGCAGAAGTAATCGCATTTGTACCCTGAATAAGAGTGATATGCTGGTTCAAAACGGTCTTGCCGGAAAGATCAAAAATAGAAAGATCTGCTTCCTGTGCCGTATCGCTTTGTATATTGAGCCTAAAGTGTCCCGTGGTTGGGTTGGGATATACCGCCAATTGGGCTGTTTGTGGTGCGCTGTTCTTTTGCTTGCCGGGTTTGAGTGCTGAACGTTCGGTTTGCCCCATGGTAAGTTGGAAAGGGGTACCATTATGGTCAAATAACAGCGATGGAATGCCCCCATTTTCTGACCGATTGATCGAGAACAAAGGCGTATCGGTGTCTTTTCTGTCTTGGAGCAGGCGTATCTTTACTTTACAGATGGGAGTACCATCCACTGCTTGTAGGCTGTTCACAGCATCCCACCAAATCAAACGGATATTGCCGGGTGTTACGATATTCCAGCCCCTGTTTTCGGTGGTAAAAGGAAATGGATCAGGGGTTTCCCATACCAAGTCTTCGATGGTGAACGCCGCAGGGTCGTAGGATAGATCCATTTGTAACCCATCTATACGACCCGATTGGTGCGCGGCTAAAGGAATTTCCAATACAGCACCTTTTTTACCGAGTTCTTGCACTTGTCCCAATTGCCATTCTTGTGTATTTCGATCTTCTATTTGGCTGTCTATAATATTAGGTGTAGCTGAGCCATCTACATCTCCTACTTTGAAACCTATAAATTGAGCGGTTCTTG
>JBEAVK010000329.1:0-26770 GCA_041160955.1 Bacteroidota bacterium | reverse complement strand
CCTGAGATACAATCGAGGGTAGCACCAGTTGTTGTTACGGCTGCTGGTGGTGCGAGGTCGGATACCTGTGTAAATGTAGCTGTGGATTTACAGCCGTTAGTACCCGTAGTCACTACTGAATAAGTACCCGCAACTAGTGCTACTATATCTGGGCTTGAAGCACTATTCACATTAGGCCCAGTCCAGTCATAAGAAATACCAGTTGTCGTATTTGCCGTCAATGTGGCCTCTGCCGCCTTACAATTGATGATATTACTCGAAACGATGGATGCACCGGGAGCAATCGTATCAATTGCGACTACTGCGGATGCGGTTTGAGTACAACCATTAGTACCAGTTACTGTAAGAATATAAGTGCCATTTACTGTTACTGCAGGACTAGTTGTTGGCGGTAGGCCACCTGTCCATGATAAAGTACTCCCAAATGTATTTGAGTTACCAGTAATATTGATCGAAGGGAAATTACAACTCAAAGTACCGCCAGTAGCCGTTGCATTTGGAACGTCAATATCTTGCGGTACCGAAGCAACCGCTGTTTGGGTACAACCATTATCGAGTGTTACCGTAACGGTATAAGTACCTGGTGCTGCAACACTGATGTCTTGTGTAATAGCACCGTTACTCCAAACGATACCCTGAATGGTATTAGTTAGTGGATCAATTGTAGGAGTGACCGTTGAACTCAATACAGAACAAGTAAGTTCTGTGGGAGACGCGATTGTAACATTGGGTGTCTCTTTGTTTTCAGTTACTACAGCTGTTGCGCTGCTTGTGCAACCATTGGAACCAGTAACTAATACTACATAATCACCTACCACACTTACAGTTGGGTTCTGATTACCTGTATTTAACCCCTGCCAAAAGAACGTGGTATTAGGTGTACTCGATACACTACTCAACGCAAGGCTGGCATTTGAGCACGTCAAAACACCTCCTGTAGCACCTGCATTTGGAGGTGCAATATCTTGGTTTACGGTGATAGACGCGGTTGAAGAACAACCGTTTGATGCTGTTGCATTTACAGTGTAAGTACCAGGATCCGTTATCGGTGGACTCTGCTGAGAAGTGGGCTGGAAGCCTGCTGGTCCAGTCCAACTAAATACGGCAGGCACTGTGGATGTCGTATTAATACTTACCACCGGAACTGCGCAGGTGAGGGTGGCAGCAGTCGTTGTCAATACTGGAATACCCTGATCCGCAGCGACATTAGCTACCGCAGTAGAAGTACAACCATTCGGAGCAGTTACGGTTACGGTGTACGTACCGGGGCCAGTTACATTAAAGATAGCACCTGAATTGCCCCCTGGCCATGTGTAGGTTACGTTATTTAATGGTGAACTGGCAGCAAGGTTGAGGCTCGACATACTACATGTGAGGGTTGCATCCTGTGTGGACGCACCTGGTGCATCGGTATCCAGTTCTACGAATGCTGTTGCAACAGCAGTACATCCATTGGCTGGATTTAGAACAGTTAGCGTGTAAAGGCCATTTTGTGTGATCATTTGTGTTTGGCTGGACGGATTCGGTAACGGGCTACCGTTAAACGTCCAAGTAAAAGTAACACCCGGAGTAGTTGATGTACCTGAGATCACGGCATTGGCATTCAAGCAGTTGATGGTATCACCTACTACTGTAAGGTTTGGAATATTAGCATCGGGAATTACATCTGTTGTGGCAGTAGTTGTACAGCCATTTGCGGAGGTTACCACGAGTGTATAAGTACCAACCGTTGACACGTTGATATTTTGGCCTGTAAAAGGTGTATTACCTGGACCTATCCAAGAATAAGCAACACCAGCAGTACTTGAATTACCAGAAATACTTACGGTATTGACACCGCAACTGATCGTTGCACCTGTTGCAGATGCATTGGGTGCAGCGAAGTTTCCATCTGCAAGTGCAACTGCGGTACTTGTACAACCATTTCCGGCAGTAACAGTAACTGTATAGGAGCCAGGAAGGTTTACATTTGCAATTGCTGAATTAATTGTATTACCACCAATCGACCAAGCATACGATACACCGCCTGTAGTGGAGTTTGCAACCACATCGGAATTAGGTGTATTACAACTTAGTGTTACGCCTGTAGCCGTTGCATTGGGGAGTGTAGTATTACCATCCACTGTTGTAGTAGCAGTACTGGTACAGCCATTTGCTCCTGTTACGGTTACGGTATAGGTACCTGCGAGATTTGCCATAGGCGACTGTCCATTACCCACTAAGCCTGGACCAGACCAGTTATAGGTAGCGGTAGCTGCTGGTGAGTTTCCATTAAGGGTAACCAATGGCGTTGGACAGCTAATGATACCGCTTGCGGCTGCGAGTGCTCCGGGTAGTGCTATATCTTGCACAACTGTAGCGGAAGCAACCGTTGTACAATTATTTGATATATCTGTGGCAGTTACCACATAAACCCCTGGAGCAGTTACATTAAGCGTTGCACCAGTACCAGAAGTAGGTCCACTCCATGCAAAGGTTGCAGTAGCTGGTGCTGCGACGCTGGCACTTATTTGTTGGGCAGGTGAGGTACAGTTGATAAGTGCACCTGCAGTAGTAACTGTTGGAGGTGTTGTATTACCAACGATCGTAGCATTGGCTGTAGCGGTACAACCGTTAAGCCCACTTGTTACTGTTACGACGTAAGTACCTCCCGTACTTACCGTAGGTGATTGGATATTGGGGTTTGATACATTACCACTCCAAGAAAAGGATGGGTTTGGAGCATTCGTAGTGACACCAATTTGAATAGGACCAGAGGCGCATCCAATCACACCATTAACACCTACTGCAGTTGGTGGTATAGTATTACCTGTGATCGTTATTGTATCTGATTGAGAGCATTGGATAGCACCAGCACTCATTGTTGTTGTAAGGGTGTAAGTACCCGGCGTAGTTACTACGAGAGAATTACCATTACCCACTGCAGCATTGGATGGAAGTATGCGCCATACTTTTACACTCACCCCTGGGAAATTGGGGGAAGCTGCGGAATTAAGGGTTACGGAATTATTGTTACAGGACAAAATACCGGAGCTCGTGATATCAGCAACTGGTGCCAGTACATTCAATGTGAGGTTAACTGTACTATCGCAACCGAGGTAAGAGTCACATGTTTCAGGATAAAGACCTTGATCGCAGAATTCCTGACCGCAGACAGAAACGCAAGTACCAGAGCATACAAATCTAGTCAGATTTGTGATGATCTTAGGCAAAATTTGCACTTGCTGTCTTACAAGGCTATCACAACCTTGGTAAGAAGTATAAGTATTTTGGTAGGTATTTGATGCATTTACTTCATCACCCCAAGGTAATATATAAGGTGCGTCTTCGTTACAAACTACTGCTTTAGGGAGCGTGGTAGCTGGAAGTGGCTGAATATTAATTGTTCTACATCTTTCTGTTCCTGTAAAGCACGAGCTGGATGGCTCCACACAAATGGTTATATTTCCTGTTACCCCAGGAGGATAAGTTACGATTACAGTGCGGCCACCGGGTGCTTCAAAGGTTACTGGGCCTTCCAAGCCATTGAACAATACACCTGGAGTAGGGCTTGACCATGTATAAAAGCCTGCATTGGTTACAAGTGGCAAGGAATAAGTACCTGAGCCGCCCGGGCAGCCTGTAGCAGGGCCAGATATGGTTCCTGATGCGCCAATAGGTGGAGCTTGTACTGCGATAGGAGGTGCCACTGTAATGGTCACATCACATTCATCGCCACCATAGCCGTCAATTAATAAATAGTAATTAGTTCCTGGGGTCATAGCCACTGTCACCGTTTGTGGTGTATTACCACAGTTTGCACAACCAGCATTACATCCAATAGGTTCATCATTACAACCTCCTGGATAAACAGCCAACTGAACACCATCACCTAGGGTACAATTGCTGGGTGTTACCGTAAAGGTAGCACCTGCAGCACCTGCAATAAAACCAAACCATTGGTCATTATTAATGACCGCACCGGGACAAAATGGTGCACCACTAGGTGAAAATCCGGCAGTACTTCCCATATAGTTATTAAAATTACAACTAATGCAGGCAGATGGACAATCTTCTGCAGGTTCGGCACCGCTCCCACATGGCTCAGGAATGGCAACCTGCGCAATTGCTGTCCATGTAGAGCACAACAATACGCAAAGAATAAGTAAATTTTTCAACATAAACATCCGTAGTTTTAGCAATTTTTTTGCTATTAATTATTATCTTAAAAATATTGGATTAAAAAGAACTTTTTTTTGATAAATAGATTAGAATTGGGTTCAAAGCAAATCGGTTGTTGATTATCTTATCACGGTGATATCACCAGTAAATACTTCTAATTGGCCATCTTTGAAGAGTACTGCTACTGTCCATACAAATACGGCTGGCTGTGCGGTACGGTTATCGATGGTACCATTCCAACCTTTATTCAAGTCGCCCGGTTGAAAATTGGTTGTCTCGTGTATTTGAGCACCCCATCGGTCAAAAACCTTAAAATATTTGATCTCTGCCACATCATTGCCCCCATAGACCGTTGCAATATTATTTTCGCTGCCTGAAGGGTAAATAATATTTGGAACATACACCTTTCTGCGTCGATCTACTGTATATTCCATACGATCATTTGCTACACATCCATTCGTATCTCTTACAAATATTTGAATTCCGCCAGATCGTATGGGCAAAAACTTTTGCGTAGTTGTCCCTAACCCAGCACTATCTACCAAGGGTGTCCAAATGATGGTATCCAATTGTGATAAGTTTGATAGGTTCAATAGTGCCTTAATCGTAGCCGTATCTCCTAACTGATAATGGGTATCAAGCCCCAATTCAACTAATAATTGGGGAGGCTCTACGATTTCAATATTATCAAAAATAGACGTGCAACCATTAGCATCGGTCACTTCGATCGTATAAATCCCTGGTGATAATGGTACAAATTGGGTTGAACTAGTAAATGAAGCCCCATTAATGGATAATAAATAAGGCGGGGTTCCGCCCTCAATGGCAGTAATTTGGATTTGACCGTCTTTTTCACCAAAGCAAGAAACCGGTTGCGTTAACAGGTCTTTGATAATGGGTTGTTCCAAATTTGTGCTCACGGATACATCATCTTTATTGATACAACCAAATGCATTTGTTACCGTTAACGTGTAAATACCTTCTTCCGTAGCATCTATGAATCGTTTATTTGCTTCTGGTATTTCGGCATTATTTCTACTCCATTGAAACGCCAAATTAGCCGCACTTCCTGTACCATTGCCCCCCAATACCACCATTGGCGTATTACAGTCGATGATCTGATCTGTACCTGCATCAACCGCGGGTAGCGGCCTAATATGTATAGTGACCACGGCTTCATCTGGGGGACAAGGAGCGGCTGCGCTCACTTTATAGCGAAATGAATAAGTGCCTGTTCCTTGATTCTCTGTATTAAAACTTCCGTTAGCAGCGTCAAATGCACCATTATTTGAAGGAACATTAGAAACCTCCGTCCAGGTACCACCATTATCTTCCCCTATTAATAGACTACGCAATTGGAAAATTTCTGGCGCATTGATACAAACATCTCCCTCTGCATCTGGCATACCAGCACCGGCCAAACTATTGACAGTAATCGTTACCTGCTGATTCAGATCGGTTGAACATGTAGGAAAAGCGCCATCCCTAACTTGGGTAAGTGTATAAGTAGTTGTGGTGGGCGGCTGCACCGATGTCGTTCCGCCTTGCGCACCAGTAATCGTGTTCGTTTCCACCTGTCCACTACCCGATTGCCAGCTTACGGTTAAAGGATAAACACCAGTCCCATTAAAAGTCAATGTAGTGGTTTCTCCTTCACAAATAGCCGTAGTGCCCGTAATAGTAGCACTTGGCAGTGCTTTCCATTTTACGGGAGTTCCCGCAGCAACGGAAAAACAGGGATCCAGTATATCCACGACACCACTATTATCATTTCCAGCAATGGCCGAAATATAATAGGTTTGCCCCAATACCAAACCTGCTCCAAAATTAAATTGAGCAGAGTCTGATGTAGCAAATATCTGTCCCAAACTAACTCCTTGTCCGCTGTGCAGCACAAAACGGACAATATCATTGCCATCTAATTGAGCATCGTTGTTCCAAGCCCCAATGGCTGGTTCATCCGCGCAAAAAGTGAGCGCCGTTGATTGCATAGAACCTGCATCGGTGGAGCAATTGCAGTTTTTGACACCTGTAACTGGTCCAAAAGTACAACCATTAGCATCTGTTATTATAATATTATAGGTAGTATTAGTGGGAATTAAATCCGAAGTAAATGTATTACCTGTTATTGAGCCTGTTAGTCCGTTTACGAGGTATGGAGCAGTGCCTCCTGAAAGATCGACTAAAACAGCATATTGGGTATTGGTACTATTGCAGTTCTCATCGGTGATATTAGCGGAAGGTAAAGCGTTGAATTGCACTTGAACCTGATCTGAACCTGTGCAAATATCATTCGTTGCTGTCCACTCAAACAAATAAGAACCCGCTTGAGTAACGCTCACCCCTGAATTCAATGCTTGTGGGGTAGCTATATTTGCCGTTCCCGACCCACTTACAAAAGACCAGCTACCGGAGAAGGTACTCGGTACACCTGCTAAATTGATCTGAGTACCACAATTGGCTAAATCAGGACCTGCATTGGGCGCAGGAATTTCGAGGAATACCACTTGTTGTCCCGCAGATACACTAAAACAAGGATCCGTTGGATCTACTAATCCTGCTATTGGATTACCAGCCACCCTTGAAATATAATAGGTTTGTCCTAAAATCATGCCTACGTTAAAACCAAAAATACCCGTTGTATTCTGGTCCCAAATGGTTCCCGTAGTTGTTCCTGGCGCATCGTGCAGGATATAGGAAATAATATCATCACCATCCAAATTAGTATCGTTGTTGGCGGAGGCCTGTACCGTTTGAGTAGCACAAGCCTTTAGTGGAGCATTGCTCATGGAACCCGCATCGGTAGCACAATTGCAAGCATAAGAACCTGATATTGAAGATGTTGTACATCCTTGACTATCCGAAATAGTGAACGTATAGGTTTGTCCATTATTTAGAGCGGGGCTTACATAAGCCGTCCCATTGAATGCAGTCGTATTTATCAAATAAGGTGCCGTACCGCCGCTGACATTAAAATTAACGGTATAAGATTGGTTGGTAGGATCGCAAATTCGATCAATATTTGCTACCGATGGTGTTGGATTGAAGGTTATCTGCGTTTGGTCGGTAGCACTACAACCATTGGCCGATACGACCCATTGTAAGGTGTATGTACCAAAAACATCTGTACTAACAGTTGTAACAGGATCAGCAGCATTGGTAAATTGCACACTGCCATTGGTAGGCGAGGCAAGCACCGACCACGTGCCAGCTCCTGCCCCAGCGAGGGTAATACTATTGCCGCATTCTTGTACCGTAGGGCCTGCATTCGCCGTAGGAACGGCAAAAAAGGTAACTGGTTGACCTTGTGCTACAGAATAGCAAAGGTCGGTAGTATTAGGTATTCCATTGTTATTGTTACCTACTGCGTAAGAGATAAAATAGGTTTGGCCAAAGTTCATACCTGCTTGAAAGCCAAACAAACCTGTCGTATTTTGGGCAATTGGATTAATAATTGTTGTTCCCATTCCTTCATGTAAAATAAAGGCACCAATATCATTAGCATCCAAAACGGGTGGTGTCTGTTGCACAGCGGTTACAGTGTCATTACCACAAGCTTGTAACGGCATAAGACTCATAGAACCCGCGTTGGTTGCGCAATTACAATTGTATGAACCTTGAATGATAGGACTTTTACAATCATTTGCGTCATTGATGGTAAATTGGTAAGGGGCTCCGCTCACAATGGGATCCGATGTAAAAATGCCATTGGTTACCGTTCCCCCTAGTACCGTAAATGGGGCTGTTCCAAAATTAACCGGGAAAGAGACTGTGTAGCTATCATTGGTACTGTTGCAAAGAATCGTGTTTGCCCCTGCTGCCGGTAATGGTTCGAACAGCACAGTAATATCATCCGATGCGACACAACCTGCTGTATTTACCGTCCAGCGGTAGGTATATGCCCCACTTTGTGGTGCCGTTATTTCAGTATTTGGATTGCTTGCATTGGCAAAAATGGTATTATTTGTACCATTGACTTGTGTCCAAACACCAGTACCACTGGTTGCATTGAGCGTTGCAGCATTGCCACATTGAATGATATCAGCACCTGCATTGGCTGTTGGAATTGTATTTACTGTTACCGGAAAATTCACTTGTGGTGCTGTGCCACAGGCGCCATTTACGGCTACAGATACATTTCCTCCGGGTGCTGTTGCAAACACAATTGTTACTGAAGTTGTATTTTGCCCACTGATGATGGTGGCTCCCACAGGTGCTCCCCAAAGATAACCTGAGGCACCTACAATTGTAGTTGCATTAAAAACAGCTGTATCGCCCTGGCAAAGCGAGTTGACACCTGAAATAGAGGGCTGGGGCGGCGGTGTTCCTAAAGTTACGCTAAAACACGTTTCGGTACTTTCGCCACAAGTATTGATCGCTTTCACACAAACATTTCCAGTGGTAGCATTATTGTTCCAAGTAATGTCGGCTGAAGGTGTACCATTTCCGCTGGTTATGACTCCTCCTGTTACGCTCCATAGATAGGTGGTTGCATTGGGAATAGGTACTACTGAATAGGTACCAGTTGCTTGTGTGCAAGCATTATTTGCACCAGAAATAATAGGTGTAACAGGGATCGCATTGACAGTAATAGGCAAACATTGTTGAGTACTTGTACCACATGTATTAGAAGTACTCACGCAAAGATTGGCACTCGTCGCGCCATTCCAAGCAATCTGAACAGAACTTGTACCTTGCCCCGAAACGATTTGCGCAGGAGCATTCACTGTCCATATATAATTGGTAGCATTTGTCACCGTGGGGATAGAATAGGTACTGTTATTTGCTGCGCATACTGTTGCGCTCCCTTGTGGCACACTGGCTGTAGGAGCCGTATTTACAGTGATATCAATGCAGGTAGGCGCACTTGGGCCGCAACCGTTATTGGCAGTTACACATACTTGCCCGCCTGTTGCGCTCCCCCATGTAAGGTTAGTATTTACCGTATTAGCACCAGAATTGATGGTCACCCCTGTTGGTACCGTCCAAGTATAGGATGAAGCACCGTTTGTGGGAGGAATCGTGTAATTTAAAGTTTGTCCCTGACAAAGCGCAACGAGGCCGGTGATAGGTGTGGGTGCTAGAGGAGTATTGGTCGAGGCAGTTAAAGTAACGGAAGCTGAATCGCAACATGTTACCCCACCCAGTGTTCGACACACCTTTAATTGATAATCACCTGCGGCACTCGCACTGGCATTGATCAACACTGTTTGTCCTACTAATACGCCTCCATTGGATGCTGTCCATTTGTAAGTATATCCGCCACCGCTGCTTGATCCATTTCCAGAAAGCATCACTGTGCCGCCACCACAAGGGATAACGGGGGCATTTGCAATTACTGCTAGGACGGGTAATACCGTTATATTTAAATTGACGGTACTATCGCAGCCTTGGAATGTTTCTAAAACCTGTGTATGTGGGCCACTAGTACATACCCCAGGGAATGCGGGATTGGTAGAACAGCCACCTTCACAGATTACCTCTGTTAAATTAGTAATTTTGGGTGTACCCACGGTGAGGTGCAGAGTAGAGGTATAAGGGCAACCATTTTGTAGCAAATTAGCAACATAAGTACCTGATTGGCAGCGGCTTATATTATTGAATTGATAGCATTGAGGCGCACAAATCTCTACATATTCTTCTATATCATCTGGTGCCACATTAATCGTGACGTTTACACAATTGGTTGCTATTTTTCCACAAAAGGGTGCGGTAGTTGCATTAAGTATGGTACGTAATTGATTAACTGTTAATGTGCCATTGGGTGTTGGGATCAAAGCACTTTGCACAGTTAGATATGACATACCGCACACGGAGTAGATCCCCGGTGGATACGAAGACAAGTCTGCGTTCGGATCAAAATCCAAAATAACGCCTCCTGTACCACTAATGACATAGGTATATGAATACTCTGTGGCGGGAGGCTGGGAAGTAGCTGGCGTATAAGTAGGCGGCAAATCCAGATCAAGGACAGGGGCTCCTTCACAACTCACCACGTCGGGCTGTAATAATTGCCCTGCATTGGCTGCGCAGGAGAAACAATCAATACCACTAGGGTCGCAAAAAATAATTTCGTAATCTGTAAAATTACCCACATCACTTTGCTGCCCATCCACAACGGTTAGCGTCCAAGTACCATTAACAGAGCCAGAATTAAAATTTTCGAGGCATCCGCCAGCGGGGTGATAACTACCGGAATAGGTACCATTCAGGCCCCAGGGTTGGTTATTTGACCAACTACCACTAAACCCCGGATCTGGGTCAACAGGATCAGCACAAGGTAAGAAGGCAATATTCCAAGAAGTACCATCCGTTTCGCCGAATAGGCCAATAGGCCCCACCAATGTAACAGATTGGCCACTTGGCGATGTTAAAGTAATAGATAAGTCACCGAGATATTCATGGTCAAAATTCAAATTGACACCACAGACACCTTGTCCATTTTGCCCCAATGTTGGATTGGTGGCATTTTGCACATTTATCAAAAATTGACCCGTAAAATTATCCTGCATAAATTGGGGACAATTTGTACACTCACAATTTCCTTGTGCTGTGGCGGTATTATGATGAACAATTAAGAACAAAAGTACAAGACTTAAGCCTTGAAATGTTCTAAAGCATTGATTTGAAAGCAACATCGTAAATATGTTCTGCAGAATAGTTGAAACAACAAACAATTGATAGTCAATAAGTTACAACTAAACTACAATAAGATTAATAAACAAAAACAAAGCCTAGGGACAAAAATGGATTACAAAAAGATTAAGTACTAAAAGACCGCTTCGATGTTGGGTTTTATTTAAAAAATGCAGGAATTTGTTGTTTCAGCCTGCTAAGGTAAGACCATTTTTAATACTGAGATAACATTTAACAATTTAGAAAATAATTCACCGCAAAATCAGTCCAAAAAATAGTTATCCCTAATACATCAACTTACCTTTCACTCCATATTTAAAGTATGGTAAGACTATCGCTGGATATATGGTAAAAACCAACGCACTTCGCTTTGCAGATAGTACGAGTGTTATCCATGATGAGCAATTTATATTCTTTTTCGCTGCTTTGGCCTTGTTATTTTAACTTTAATGAAATCCTAGAGAGGTGCAATTCCTAAGAATTTAATCAAATGTTTGATCGTTTGGGATAACTGCCGCACATTAGCTCTCTTTAAACTTTCAACATAAATGTTCAACGCATCTATTTATACACAACGCCGCCAACGATTGGCCAAAGATTTAGGTTCAGGAATCGTGTTATTGCCTGGCAATAATTACCAACCTTTCAATTATACGGCTAATACTTTTCCTTTCCGTCAGGATGGAACTTTCCTTTATTTTGCGGGTCTTGATTTGGCTGGCATGGCACTGGTTATCGATATTGATGCCGGCAATGACCTGCTTTTTGGCCATGATCCTACCATAGATGATGTAATTTGGGAAGGGGCTCTACCCTCTTTGAGCGATTTGGGGGCATCTGCTGGTATAACTCATACACGAGCAATACAAGACTTGTCTAGTTTTTTAAAAAATGCACAATCAAAGGGGCAAACGATACACTATTTAATACCTTATCATGGCGATTTGAGCATACAATTGTCAGATTGGCTGAACCAGCCTCAATTGATGGCTTCTACGGCACTGATTAAGGCCATTGTTGCTCAACGGAGTTATAAGTCTGATTTAGAAATAGAGCAAATGGAGCGCTCATTGGCGGTTACTCAAAAAATATATGATTTGGCCATGCGCCAAACGACAGCAGGAAAAAAAGAGTACGAGATTGTGGGTGGTGTACTTGGAATAGCGGGTTCTAACAATGGCCAAATGGCTTATTCGCCTATTTTTTCGGTAAATGGCCATGTATTGCACAACCATTACTATGGCAATACGATGCAAAATGGGCAATGGGTAGTGGCCGATTTGGGTGCTGAAACAGATATGCACTACGCCTCCGATCTTACCCGTACATGGCCAGTTTCTGGTACATTTTCGTCGGTTCAACGCGATATTTATCAAACTGTATTAAACACCTACAACCGCGCCGCCGATGCAGCAAAACCAGGTGTTACTTACCGCGATTGTCATCTTTTGGCTTGGGAGACCATTGCTGAAGGGTTAAAAGAGATGGGCATATTGGAGGGTAACCCCGCAGAAATGGCACAATTGGGTGTCCCCGGGCTATTTATGCCACATGGTTTGGGTCACATGATCGGGCTGGATGTACACGATATGGAAAACTTAGGTGAAAATTATGTTGGTTACGCTCCCGGACAAGAAAGAAGTACGCTAATGGGTTTAAAATCGCTGCGGCTGGCACGCACGTTGGAAGTAGGTTTTGTGCTTACGATTGAGCCCGGTATCTATTTTATTCCACCATTAATTGATCGGTGGGAAGCGGAGGGAAAATTTAAGGATTTTATCAATTATGCCCGTCTCCGCGATTTTAGGAATGAAGGCGGCTGCCGTATTGAGGACGATTTTTTGATTACTCACAATGGCGCACGTATGCTGGGAGCGGAAGTAGCCGTACCTAAAACAATAGCAGAAGTAGAAGCCGTTGTTGGTAAGTAAAAGACCTATATTAGACTTGTTGCGGTGTGAGACGCTCTCACCGCAACAAATCTGTTACTCATCCACAACTGGCTTTTTTCTTTTGGAATTTACAATTATTTTTTCAGTTAACCGAGCCACTTCTTTTGGGACACTCAATATTTTATACTCTTGCGCACCATCAATTGTATAAATACTGATAAGATAAGAGCCTGGTTTATGGTAGGTAAAGGTAAGTTTGCCGTTGTTGAAGGTTTGACGGGGGGAACCATCACCCGGATCCAATTGATATACGCCACCGGGTGAAAAATCCGTCAATTCATAGTGGAATGGTACGTCTATTTCTGGTTGGTCATTAATACGTAGCAAATTAACTGGCACGGCCTGTATGGTCGATTGCCCGTTGGGTGTACCAGTTTTATTATTGTCCTGTTGGTTTTGCACTACAGTGCGCTCATCTGTGGTTACTTTTTGGGTGTTTCGGGCTAATTGGAGCAACAAAAGCCCTCCTACACCTACTATGGCTACCAAAGCCAAAATAATACCGTCTTTGCGCTTATTGGATGATTCCTTCATAATTATTTTATTGCTGTAGCGGCTAGTCAGTTATCATTTTTTTAACGTTCCACCAACCTTTCTCAATTTCCGCATTATTCTTTTCATAGAAGCGAATAGCGGGGTCGTTCCAGTCCAAAACCTGCCATTTGGCCAGCCTGCAACCACGTTTTTGGGCTTCGGCTAGAAATGTATCGTAGAGCATTTGGCCAATGCCGAAACGGCGGTAATCTTCTGTGATCACAAAATCATCTAAATAGAGCATTTTACCTTTCCAAGAAGAATAGGCCATAAAATAAAGGGTCATCCCCACAATTTTGCCATCCACTTCCGCTACAAAACCTTCGAACAAACCATTGCTAAAATCCGTTTCATACTCTTCTACTGTAGTAGCTACAGCCTCGGGAGCATTTTCATAAACAGCCAATTCATACATCAAAGCGTGCATTTCGGGGACATCTTTGAGTTGGGCGGCGCGTATTTCTATTTTTGGCAGCATCGGTTTTATGCGGTTGGAGGATTAAGAGGGTCTTTTACTTCCTCTTGTGTATTTGCTACATCATTTGCTACATCATTTGACAACTCCGATATATCTTCATCCCCGGCGACTATTGCAGTGGTTACATCACTTGTAGTATGGGCGGCTGTTGTATCTGTTGGGGCATCTGGCGTAGTTTCTTTAAAAAATCCACGTTGAAACAACAAAATGCTCAGCACGCCACTTGTAATTGCTGCATCAGCAATATTAAAAATGGGGCTAAAGAACAACATGCTATCACCGCCCCAAAAAGGAAACCAATCTGGGAAATCGATGTACTTTATAGGAAAATACAACATATCTACTACCTTTCCATGTAGAAAAGTACCATAAGCGGGTAATTCTTGCGATGCAGCAGTGGCCAAACCGCCATGATAAGGTGACTCCGTAAACAACAAGCCATAAAATGCACTGTCGATAATATTACCAATGGCACCGGCAGTAATTAAACTGATACTAGTCAACAAACCTTTAGGTGCAGCTATCCTGATCAGTTCTCCGATATACCAAAACAACCCGGCTACCATTACAATCCTAAACAAACTGAGCAGGAGTTTTCCATATTGCCAGCCAAAAGTAATACCAAAGGCCATTCCTTCATTTTCAACAAAATGCAGGCGTGCCCAAGGTAAGTCTATCCCCATAAAGCCCAAGAGTGACCTGTCTTCATTATAATCAAAATTGAGTTTGATATAGACCTTAAGTAATTGATCCAATAGCAATACTGATGCTATGACAAAAACAACTAAATATTTACGTTTCATATATAAAAAACCCTGATTACCCCGGGCAAAAGGTTAAATGCGCTCAATAGCACTAATGATAAACGAATATTGCCGTAAATTAGTTGCTATATATAAAATTTATTCGTCGTCCCGAAGTACTGGAAAGGAGTCGTTATTAGCAGCAATTGCTTTTGCCCGCTCCTTTACCACCCTTGCTGACACCACAATACTGAGTTCGTACAACAGGTATAATGGAATGCCCACCAATGTTTGAGAAACCACATCTGGAGGCGTAATAACAGCCGCAATAATAAGCAGCACCACCACTGCATGCCGCCGATATGTACGCATTACCGCTGGACCAAGGACACCTATTTTGGTCAAAAAATAAGCCGCTACTGGCATCTCAAAAATCAAACCAGTTGGTATAGTAAACATCGTCATGTAGGTGACAAAAGAATCTAATGACGGAGATACTTTTACACCATCTACCTGAATACTTGTCAAAAAACTAATCGAAAATGGTGCGATAATGAAGTACCCAAACAAAACCCCTAAGAAAAACAGGATTGTACAGACCACAATAACGCCCCTTGCTGCTTTCCGTTCCGACTCGTGTAATCCGGGGCTTACAAACCGCCATATTTCCCAAAGAATATAAGGAAACGCACAAATAATCCCCAGCCAAAAGGAGACATAAATATACTGCATCAGGATTTCGCCCATTTCGCGGGTATCCAACTCAAATGCCGTAGGCTCGAAGCACATCGATTTGCCCATGTTCAACTTTTCCGACAAACCACATAATATACTGTAGGTTGGAAACCAAGTATTCTTAGGGCCTAAGATCCAAATCTCGAAGATGTACTTAATATTAATAAAGGCGACAACAAATACAATCATTATAGCCAATGCAGCGCGCAGGATATGCTTGCGCAATTCGCTTATATGCTCAAAAAAAGACATCTCTCCCTTTTCTTGTGCTTGTCTTTCAACTTCGTGTAACTGATCTAAAGGCATACCGTTGTTTTAGTTTCTATTTGGACAGTTTGGGTGCGCAAAGGTAAAATTTCAAGTGGTGATTGCGTTAATTTTATACGTGAAGATTGTTATTTTTGCAATTTTTTAAAAAGATATACGTTTTGGGTACTGCTTTTTTCGGATATTTGCCGAAATTTTTCACATTAATACTCAATTCATAGGCTCATTAGACGCAATTCTTCGTTCCCTTCTGTGCCTTTAAATCCCACATCCGGTTAATTATGAAGTATAATTTCATATCCATTTTAATGTTCTTTGCCTCCCTCACTGGCATTCATGCCCAAAAAAGCATTGTAGGTACCATTGAAGGCGGTATCATGCTCGGCATAACCAACTACTCTGGCGATGTAGCCGAAAACAGAATGGAACTCGTAGAAACACAACCAGGTTTTGGTGTTTTTGCCCGCTACCATTTTACAAAAAGTTTTGGCATAAAAGCACATATATATTCTGGTTCTATCACAGGTGATGACAAGAATACTGCCAATGCTAATCGCAAGTATAAGTTTGGTACCTCTATCTTTGAAGGTGCAATTGTAGGCGAGTGGACACTTTTCCCTAAAGATAGACTCTCGAATACTGGGGTATTTAAGCCAATATTTGAGCCTTATTTATTTGGTGGAATAGGTTTTACGCGCGCCGACCCTAAGGCTGAATATTATGGCACCACGCCCAATATCGATTTGAAAGTCCCACTGCCCGAAGAAAATATCAAAACACGCTATTTGTTGGCACCAGTAGGTGCTGGAATCCGGGTTACCCTTTCCGAATGGTTTGTTTTAGGGCTCGAAGGCGGTCTTCGTCCTGTTTTTTCGGATGACTTAGATGGTATGCGCATGAATGGCAACCCCGGTAGTAACGACTGGTATTATTTTGCAGGCTTAACCACTTCAATTATCCTAGGAGGAAAACATTATTAATAGATATTATGTAACTTTATTTTTGGGGCAGGAATTGATCTTTTTGCCCCCACCTTCTTTCCTTTTTTCGCCGTAATTACCCATTATGGTTGCAAAAAGCGCATTGCTGGGAACAAAAATCTCTAATTCCTGCCCGTACAAAAATAAAATCACAGAATCTCTAATGTTTCAAAAAGATCTATTTAACGAAAAAGTAGCCCTCGTTACTGGTGGTGGCACCGGTATTGGGCTAGCGATCACACGTCAATTGTTAGACTGTGGCGCCACGGTATTTATCGCCTCCCGCAAGAAGGAGAAACTAGATATTGCCGCAGCCGAATTAGGTCATCCTGATCGGTTATTTACCTTTCCTACCGATATTAGGGAATTGGATCAAATTGCACAATTAGCCGATTTTATTCAAAAAACAACGGGTAAACTTGATATTTTGGTCAATAATGCTGGAGGGCAATTTCCTAGCCCTGCTGCCGATATTACGCCCAAAGGCTGGAATGCGGTCATCAACAATAACCTTAATGGCACTTGGTATATGACCCAAATCATGGCGCAACGTTTCTTTTTTGAGCAAAATTCGGGTACAATTATCAATATCGTACTCAATAATTTTAGGGGATTTCCAGGCATGGCGCATTCCGCTGCCGCACGTGCAGGTGTGAGCAACCTTACCCAAACACTCGCTGTGGAATGGGCATCCAAAGGTATTCGGATCAATTGTGTGGCACCCGGTATTATACAAAGTAGTGGTTTTGAAAATTACCCGCCTGAATTGACGGCTGGTATTGCGCGTAAAATCCCTATGAAACGACTTGGTACGGTAGATGAAGTAGCCGCCCTGACTGTTTTCCTTTGTAGCCCATTGGCTGCCTATATGACGGGCGATACCATTTATTTGGATGGTGGAGCAAGGCTATGGGGCGATGTTTGGGAAATTGAATAAAGGAGGAAAAAAGATGAATTGTGGTTTGGTATAAGTGTTTGAATTTCAAACCATAATTCATCTTTTTTGGGCAACCTTCACGGTACAACCTAAATTTAATACAATAAAAAGCCGCCATTTGAAGAAGAACTCCTACTTTTGTGCTTTAGTTCTATCCGTTAACCTCCGTATTTTATTATGTCTTCTATCACCGCATGGGCCGAAGCTGACCGCCCGAGGGAAAAAATGCTCCTCAAAGGTACAGCCGCGCTTTCCGATTCGGAATTGCTCGCCATATTAATTGGATCTGGAACTGTGGGCGAATCCGCAGTAGCATTAGCGCAACGTATGCTCGAAAATGCTAACCATTCGCTCCATGATTTGGGTCGTAAAACGATTAAAGAATTTCAACACTTTAAAGGAATTGGAGAGGCAAAATCCATTACGATTGCTGCTGCACTAGAAATTGGCCGCCGCCGCCAAATGTCGGATATGCGCCAACGCCCGCGTGTCACCTGCTCACGCGATGGGTATAATGTGATTGCGCCAATGCTGACCGATCTTTACCACGAAGAATTTTGGGTACTGCTACTCAACCAAAACAATGAAGTGCTTGACCGTCGTTTGATTAGTTCGGGCGGTATGGCCGCTACTATTGTTGATATGCGGGTATTTTTTCGGGCGGCCATTGAAGGCAAGGCAGTAGGCGTTATTGCAGTGCATAACCATCCATCGGGCAGCCTAAAACCCAGTCAGGCCGATATTTCACTCACCCAGAAATTGGTGCAAGCAGGTAAAATTGTTGAAATTCCGGTATTGGACCATTTGATTGTTTCAGAAAAAGGGTATTTTAGTTTTGCTGATGAAGGATTGCTTTGAGGAAGATGCGATGAGTTTATATTTATAGAGAATAATCCCTAAAACATAAACTCATCGCAGTTGCTTCAAACACAGTCCGCCTCTTTTACACCATTATCGTTTTACCTCCGCTTCGATCCTATCGTTGTCGCCCATTGGTTTACCATTGAGGGTGCCGTACAGATTCAGGTATTTTTCGTGGATCTCATTCGACTGCTTTTTACCGTTTACTTTAAACTTCTTTTTGCTCAGCGAATAAGAGAAGCCTTTGGTATCGGTGATTAATCCATCCTTTTTCAAGGCTTCCACAAAAGCACTATTCAAGTCGTCTTCGGTCACTGTGGCAGATAAAGATTTGCTTAATATGGCCAGATTTGACTTTGCCTTATCCATTTTAGCGTTGGTCATGGCTTGATGCTTATTCATTTCGGCGTCATGTAAAAGCATATCCGCATCATGTTTACGCATAGCGGACTCGTGTTGGCGCATATTTTCTTCATGGGCGCGCATTTGGTTTTCAAATACGCGAGTCTGATCAGGACTCATAGCTGGAAAGTTTTCTAGATCGCCATTAAAATAAGTATAACCATTGCCATCTGTCCTGATATTGACCGATTCGCCTTCACCTACTTCTTTGCCATTGATCGTCACTTTACCATTTTTTATACTGATCTCTGTCGTTTCGTCCCCATCCAAGCGAATTATGGTATTGTCTTTATCCGCTTTGTCCACATATACTTTGTTGGATGCATTGTTGAAATTATAGTATCCAGTGGCTGGTATAGGCGGCACTGGAGGCACTGGCGGTACTGGTGGCACTCCTGGCACTGGCGGTATTGGCGGCACTGGTGGTGGTACTGCTGGGAAATTATAATTGAATAATTCTGGTCGTGCAGGGGGCTGGGGCGTCTCCGACCATAAGCGATCTAATAACTCCACGTGTTGCTCGTAATCTGCTTTTGGGATATCTTTACCATCAATCGAAAGTTGTGTAATGATACCGTTACGGACTTCGATCTCGACTTTTTGTTTGCCATCGTCTTCTGAAATTCGTTGAACAGATTTTGATTTTCGGGGAATAATAGAATCAGTGGGCATTTGCTCAGATTCGTTTAGGTCGAAACCTGAAAACCAACCTGTGGCTGCGGCACTAATATCGGGAATAGGGGCGGCTTTTAAGCCCCAAAAAGTTAATGTAGCCACTAATAGGCCACTGATGAGCATTCGTTCCATAAGCATAGACTTTTGTTGTGATGACTGTAATAATATAATTTGAACTCGTTCCAAGAGATAGGCGCGGCGCTGGAACCATCGGTTAGGGTTACCAGTGGCTGCCAAGGCCAGCGCGGGTGTGGCGGGAGAAGATTGGGCATATTCTTGTACCCGTAAAAGTGCACGTGCGTAAGCAATTCGATTATCGGGCATCAGGGAAACCGCTAACTCGTCGCTACAGCGCTCTCTTTCGTGCCGAATAACCGACGAAACCCACCAAACAACTGGGTGGAAATAAAATAGCGCCTCTACTATGGTTTGCACCAATTGCATCAACCAATCGCGACGGGCAATATGCGCCAGTTCGTGTAAAACAATCGCTTCCACTTCAGCGGGGTTCAATTGATTGAGTAGGGCAACTGGTAAAAGAACAACGGGTTTGAAATACCCAAATGTGACAGGCGAACGCAATACGGTTGTGCGTAAAATGGAGACCTGCTGGCGAATGCCTAAACCATCTGACAATTCGTTGAGGTATTTCCAAGTATCGGTCAATACGATTGCTTGCTTTTTGAGGTATTGCAAATACCACAAACCGCCCAACATGCGCATCAAAAGCAGTAAGAAACCGCTCAACCATATTAATACAAAGGTTGCTTTGTGCTGGTCGAACCAGTCCAATGTGTTTTGCCAAAAGCCCGTTGGGCTGGTCATTTTATCATTAATTACAGTTACTTGCGCTACTGTATTCAAATCGTTGAGCCAAACTGTAGCAGTGTGGCCTTCTGCCTGAAACAGCGGTAAATACCAGCAAAAAGTAGCAATTCCAGCAATTAGGATACTTAATAGCGCGCTATATGCTGCCATATAACGCTGCTGCGGATTAGAAAACCTAGGAAGTACAAATGAGAGCAAAAGCCCAATAATGGCTACTTGCCAAAGACTGTGTGCTAATACCCAGCCCAGGGTATCCACAACGACATCCGAAAGTAAATAATTCATAGCTTAATCTTTTTTTAGTTTGATAGTTGGCTGCTCTACCCTTTTCGCTCCATTTCGGCAATCAATGCTTTTATTTTATCCAATTCATCCTGACTGGCACTATGATCGCCTAATGCCTGTATCACCATATCCATAGCGGCACCGCGGAAAGTGGCATCCACAAAATTTTGGAGCAGTAGCCCTTTTGTATCTTGTTCTTTCACAACAGCGGAATAGCGGTGTGTCCTACCATCCTCTTCTCTCGACACCAGCCCCTTTTCATGCATAATTTGCATTATTTTTAACGTAGTAGTATAACCAATTTCACCAGGGCGACTACTGCGTTGCTCCAATGGCTGCTCATTGAGGGCATCATTCACCGCTCGCACTGTACTTGGCCCTTTTTCCCAAAGTAAATGGAGAATACTCAATTCTGAATCCGTGGGTTTTTGCATAAATAATGGTATAATGTAAGTGATGCGTTGTGGTCGGTAAATATCGTTCGTCCAGCACCGCTTTGAAAATAATAACGCAAAGATCTACGAAATATTTCGTACTGTCAAATTTTTCTACGAAATATTTCGTAGAAAAATAAAATATCCTCATTTCCGCTTCATTGCCCTCTATATAATAGGTGTTAAACATTGGGGCGGATTGAAATCTACCGCTGCAACATAGCCCGAGCCTAATGGCTCTTGATCCTGCTCGGCTCAATTCATACCGCATTGGGCAATTTGGGCAGCACTTTTAATTTATTTAAATAATACCTGTTTTTGAGTACTTTTTGCTATAAAATCGCCTTATTTTTAATGCTTTTTCTCCAAAATAAAAAAAAGTAAAAAAAAAGTAAAAAAAAGTTTGGTGGTTTAGTTCTAGTGCTTGTACATTTGCACCGCTTTAGAGCAATGGATTGGTAGTTCAGTTGGTTAGAATGCCGCCCTGTCACGGCGGAGGTCGCGGGTTCGAGTCCCGTCCAGTCCGCAAAATTAAACGCTAATTATTTGATAATCAAATAATTGGCGTTTTTTTATTTATCCAACTTCACATCTCTTCATCTAAATTACGTTCTTCAAAAATGCGCATCAACGATTCGAAAGACCCCGGCACCTATTTGGCCAATACTTCCCGCTACGAAACGATGCAGTACCGTCGTTGTGGCAGAAGTGGCATTTTACTCCCCGCTATTTCTATTGGACTGTGGCATAATTTCGGGAATACCGATAATTTTGAGAACGGACGGAGTATATTACGATTGGCATTTGACCAAGGTATTACCCATTTTGACCTTGCTAATAACTATGGCCCGCCATTTGGTTCAGCCGAAGAAAACTTTGGCCGCATTTTCCAAAAGGATTTCCGCAACTATCGCGATGAACTTATCATTTCATCCAAAGCAGGTTGGGATATGTGGCCAGGGCCGTATGGCAATTTTGGTTCACGTAAGTATTTGATTGCGAGTTTGGATCAAAGCCTGCAACGGATGGGGCTTGATTATGTGGATATTTTTTACCACCACCGCCCCGATCCTGATACACCATTGGAAGAAACAATGGGGGCATTGGATCAAATTGTACGTTCGGGCAAAGCACTGTATGTCGGTATTTCTCAATATAGTGCCACCGATACAGCACGTGCTGCAAAAATGCTGCGTGACATGGGTACGCCTTGTTTGATCCACCAGCCTAGATACAGTATGTTTGACCGTTGGGTAGAAAAAGGACTATTGGACGAATTGGAGCAACAAGGTATGGGCGGCATTGCTTTCTCACCGCTGGAACAGGGCTTGCTAACGGATCGCTACCTCAACGGTTTTCCAGAAGAATCTCGTGCAGTAAAAGATGCCCGTTATTTGAAAACCGATCAAATTACACCGGAAAAATTAGATAAAGTACGCAAACTAAACGATATTGCGCTAGGTCGTGGCCAAAGTTTGGCACAAATGGCTATTGCGTGGCTTTTAAAAGACAGCAGAATTACTTCTGTTTTGGTAGGCGCCAGCCGTCCATCTCAATTGCAAGATAGCATTGATTCGCTCAAAAATATTAGTTTTTCTTCGGAAGAACTGGCTAATATTGAAGCTATCCTTGCTTAGAAACGAGTTATGGGTTTGTGTAAAAGGCCACAAGTGCTTTTTTATACAAACCCATACTTCATATTATAATCAAGATGGAACATACAATTATCACCTACAATTTTATTTCAAACAAACACGCTGGCGTATTTTGATAATGCAGCGGTAATGCGCTCGTGTTCTTCAGGTCAAAAATACCTAAAAATTGAAAACCTGCATTTGTATAATGCTCAATTAGTTTTACATTATTGCCAAGGGTATCTAATCGGACAAAATCTTTACCACAATCTTTAGCATACACTTTAGCCCATTCAACAATAATATTCACAAAATTTCTTCCCCTAAATGCAGGATTGGTCGCAATTCTATGTATATAAATAGCGGCATCTTCATTACGTTCCTCCCAAATTTGTTCGTCGCCGAATGTGGTAGCCCAAACACAAGCAATTCCCCCATCAATTATTAGTTTCCATTGTCGATTTTCTTGAATTTCGGTTTCAACAAGTTGCCGTTCAAATATAGGCCAAACCACAACAGTTTTTTTTGATTCCTGATACGCTGAAGCACCTTGATACAGGTGAAATATTTGAGAAATATCCAACAAAGTAGCATTTTCTATACTCATCTTACTTACGTTATTTTATTTTTATAGCACAAAGGTCTAACAACTTTCTATTTCTATCCATCCGAAACTTGCTAACATTTGTATCGGTAAAAAATATTTTCTATTATTGTGAAAAAAAATATTGTCCATTTTTTGCACACTTCCCAAAACACGCTATCTTCGCCGCTGCTTTAAGCATATTAACTAAAGATGATCATTGGATTAATCAAAGAGCACACCGATTCACGTGTTGCGCTCACACCAGCTAACCTCGCCAAACTCGCCACCGAAGGGCTTTCTTTTCTTGTAGAAGAAGGTGCTGGCGAACGCTCTTTTTTCCCAGACGCACTCTACGCCAACCACGCCACCATAACTACACGAAGCACGTTGCTTCGCGATGCCGATTTGGTGGTCAGTATTAACCCATTACCCGTGGGTGATTACCGAAAAGGTTCAGTTGCCGTTGCGCTTTTTCAACCTTTTGTAGATACAGAAATAGCAGCGGCGCTTAAAAATCAAGGCGTTACAGCATTTAGTCTCGATATGATCCCGCGCACAACGCTGGCACAAGCCATGGATATACTCTCGTCTATGGCTGGTATTGCGGGTTATCAAGCGGTACTGTTGGGTGCTGGTGCCTTGAGCAGGTATATGCCTATGATGGTGACTGCTGCCGGCACCGTAAAACCTTCCAAAGCCTTGATATTGGGTGCTGGTGTAGCGGGTCTCCAAGCCATTGCGACCGCCAAACGATTGGGCGCATCGGTGGAGGCTTTTGATACCCGTGCCGCAGCGAAGGAAGAGGTAGAAAGTCTTGGTGCCAAATTTGTAGAAGTGGCAGGTGCGGTGGACGACCGTGGTGCTGGTGGCTATGCCGTAGCCCAAAGTGAGGAGTATCTTGCTCGTCAACGCGAAGAAGTGCAATCACGGGCCTCCAAAGCCGATTTAGTCATCTGTACGGCTCAGGTACGTGGCCGCAAGGCTCCCGTATTGGTTTCGGCGGAAACGGTAGCACAAATGCGACCGGGTAGCGTGATTATCGACTTGGCAGCGTCCACTGGCGGCAATTGTGCACTCACACAGAACAATGCAACGATCCAGCACAATGGCGTTACGATTATTGGTGATTCAAATCTTGCGGCGCGTATGCCACAGGATGCGAGTATGCTTTTTGGCAATAATGTAGCCAATTTTTTGAAATTAATGATCGCCAAAGATGGATCTCTTGTACTCAATTATGAGAACGAAATCATTAAAGGTAGTTCAATTTAAACAATATTAGACAATATGTTATCCTTCTTTCACGAGCATCAATTGATGTTTTATCTGCTGGCTTTCAGCATTTTATTGGGTATTGAGGTGATCTCTAAGGTACCCGCCGTACTACATACCCCGCTGATGTCGGGTGCAAATGCAATACATGGTGTGGTATTGGTAGGTGCTATTATTGTTTTGGTACAAGCACGCGCTAATGATTATGTGTCATTGGCCGTAGGTTTTGTAGCCGTTGTGTTCGGGACACTCAATGTGGTGGGCGGTTTTGCCGTTACCGACCGTATGTTGGAAATGTTTAAAAAGAAAAAGAAATAAGCACAGATGCAAGCCACCTATATACTCGATCTCATTTATTTTATTGCAGCACTTACCTTTGTTGTAGGTCTCAAAATGTTGAGCCACCCCGATAGTGCACGCAAAGGCAACCAACTCGCTGCGGTGGGTATGGGTATTGCCGTACTGGGTACATTGCTACTACATAAGTCCGCGCTCCACATGCACGGGAATGCGCGTACGCTCAAATTAGTCCTGATTTATTCAGCATTGGCCATTGGTGGCTGGGCGGGTTGGGCATCAGCCTATCGTGTTAAAATGACCTCTATGCCACAGATGGTTTCCTTGTTCAATGGACTTGGAGGCGGTTGTGCGGCATTACTGGCTATTGCGGAACTAAAATCGCTTTATATTGAGCACCATCCTACTACTTCTGGGTTGATTTTGGTGCTGTTTACGATGTTTTTTGGTGCTGTTTCGCTGACGGGCAGCCTTTTGGCTTATGCTAAATTGGAAGATTTGGTTAAAGATTCGTCTATTGTATTGCCACGCCATACCATTGTAAACCTATGCTTATTGGCCATTATACTTGGCATGATCGGTTATATTGTTTTTGGCGCAGGCCAAACGGGTCTGATCTGGGGTTTGGTATTATTTGCCGTTGCTTTGGTCTATGGTTTCTCTTTTGTGGCACCCATTGGCGGTGCCGATATGCCGGTGGTTATTTCGGTTTTGAACTCTTGTACAGGTTTGACGGCTGCTGCTGCAGGTATCATTTACGATAATTTAATTATGCTCGTGGGTGGTATTTTGGTGGGTGCATCGGGTAGTATCCTTACTATATTGATGTGCAAAGCGATGAACCGCTCTTTATCGAATGTATTAATTGGTAGTTTTGGCGGAGGCGGTACTGCTTCTACTAAAACGGCTGGCGACCAAACGGTAAAAGAAGTATCCGTGACAGATGCAGCGGTATTGCTCAATTATTCTAAATCGGTAGTGATTGTCCCTGGTTATGGTTTGGCGGTGGCGCAAGCGCAAAAAATATGCAAAGAACTCGACGATCTGCTCGATAGCAATGGCGTGGAAGTGCGTTATGCCATCCATCCGGTAGCAGGGCGTATGCCTGGACACATGAACGTATTGCTTGCCGAAGCGGATGTGCCTTATACTAAATTATATGACTTGGAAGAAGCCAACGACCATATCAAAAAAGCAGATGTGGCGATTATTATTGGTGCCAACGACGTAGTAAATCCTGCGGCTTTGGACGACCCTAGCAGCCCTATTTACGGTATGCCTGTCCTAGAAGTATGGGAAGCACAAAATGTAATTGTCATGAAGCGCAGTATGAAATCAGGTTATGCAGGTATTGAGAACGATTTGTTCTTCCATGCTCGTACTAAAATGCTTTTTGGCGATGCTAAGGATACTTTGCAAAAATTGGTGAGCGAGGTGAAGGCGTTGTAGGATAGATACGCAAAAAGAAAGCCTCTAAGGTATATATTGATACTATTGATCGGCAAAAGAAGATTGTAAAAGGCCGATATACCCTTTATTTTCATGGTGGTGGAGGTCTTTATGAACGCGATGTTGATTTTGAAAATGGTGTATTTGAAGCGAGTATTATAAATTAAATAATGTTTTTATGGCATTTTTAAGATAAAAATGAGGCTGTATCATAAGTACGGTAATTGGTCTGAGTACTTCATCTTGGCCAAATAAAATATCGAAAAAAGTCAGGATAGAGTATCGGCGTGACTGCGAGTCACGCCGACACTACGCTCAATCAAAATATTATTTTGTTGGCATTTTTAACTCCGTACTTATGATACAGCCTCATTCCCCTTTATCCCCGAGAATAATTCGGCGATTCCCGAGTAATGATAATATTATGCGGGTGACTTTCTGTCATACCAGCATTTGTGATCTGTACAAATTGCGCATTTTCCTGCAAGGCATCCACAGTAGGTGCACCACAATAGCCCATTCCTGCACGCAAACCACCAATATATTGTATCATCACTTCTTGTAAAGTGCCTTTATAGGGTACGCGGCCTTCAATACCTTCTGGTACTAGTTTTTTTACATCGT
>JBEAVK010000253.1:0-35399 GCA_041160955.1 Bacteroidota bacterium | reverse complement strand
CTTGGTACCAAAGGAGCAGCATGCACAAAAACCACATCCGACTTAGTTGGGTCTGATGCAGCATTTTTAATGTCCTTCAAAAGTAAAAGTGCGGGAATTGCAGGTACAACTGTGTTGTTATCATACACCACCAATATATAATTGGAATCGGCTTTTATATCCGAAATAAAAGAAGCCATACCATCCGCTACCGAAATACTTGATGCGGCCGCTAGGACAAAACTGGCATTTAACCCAGCATCAATAGCCTCAGCGGATGTGGCTGTATGTACATTAACATCGTCCTTGAATTTATTTCCATTGAAATAAATATCCACAGCACCTATCGCCGTAGATAAATTAACAATCTGTAATCGACCCGATTGAGCCATAACTTGCCCAAATACAATCATTAATACAAACAACAAAAGCACCATGCGTAATGCAAAGTGTTGTTTCAAATTTGTATTAAAATTCAAAATAGTGTTAAAGTTTTTCAATATACTATAGTTTTACTTTTCCAAGATTACATCCAAAAATTTCTAAAAAACTATTCAAACACTACACGCTGAATTTGAAGGACTAAACCATTAATTCAAAAATGAGCATAAAATAGTAGCCCAAGTATGGCCAAGACAAAAGTCGAGAACATACAAAGATTTAGAAATGTGTACAACGAAACTTTTTCTCGTTGAACAAGGTACAGAGTAGAATGTAATACAATTTCAATGCAGCATCAACTGCACGAACACTAAATGGGAAAGAAAATTATACATGTAGGTGATGCTCTTTGGCTCAAAAGAAATCCTTGACTACAATAAAAACCTAAGCACACACTTGACCAAAGCCAAGAATGTACAGAAACTTACAATTATAGTCAACGAGACTTTTTCTCGTTGAACAAGGTACAGAGTGGAATGTAATACGATCTTCAAATGCAGGATTAACTGCACGAACACTAAATGGGAATGAAAATTATACATGTAGGAGACGCACTTGGGTGCAAAAAAGAACACTGTAACTAAAACAGAATTCCAGCTGCAAAGGTACAGACGGAAATACTACCCTAGGTCACGAATTAAAGACTGTTACACTAAAAACAAGAGAGTAAATTTCCGTTTCGCTAATAGATGACATTTTAAGCAAAGCCAAATTGTCTGATCTTAGCAAGAAACTTATGTATTACGATCAACTGGAGAAATGTCGTCAGTAAGACCATCAAATAAAGATACGGCCATAACTGCGTAAATAATAATTAACGTTATCATTGGTATTTTGATTTAATTAGGCCACAAAGGTACTGTGGAATTTGTTAATTCACAAATATTTTTTAAATTTATAGTAAAAATTTATATCCATTTAACAATTCGCTTACTGCCATTCTTTTTTTGCCTTCCAATTGCACCTCTAATAGATGAATATACCCGTCCTGTACTTTTACTTTTAAAACGCCTTTCTGTGGCATAATATAACTACCCACAGGTATTGTATCCTCAGAATGGATTTCGGGAAGGGCTTTGAACACCTTGAATATTTTACCATCTTTAAGTACTGTCCATGCCCCCGGATAAGGGCTAAGACCACGGATGAAATTGTGCACCGCTCCAGCAGTCCTGTTAAAATCTATTTTGCAGGTCTCATGAAATATTTTGGGTGCATGGGTCGCCGCTTCATTGGGTTGTGGGCTGGCTTTTACACTACCATTTTCAATAGCCATTACCGTCTCCAAAACCACGGCTGCGCCCATCTCCATCATCCGGTCGTGTACCTCACCTACCATCTCGTTTGGCCCAATATCCATCTTGCGCTGAAGAATAATATCACCGGTATCAATTTCGTGCTGAAGGAAAAATGTCGTTACCCCAGTCTCTGTTTCGCCATTCATTATCGCGTGGTTGATGGGCGCTGCTCCCCTATACTTAGGCAGTAATGAACCGTGCAAATTAAGCGTTCCCAAAGGAGGCATTTGCCATACTACTTCGGGTAACATCCGAAACGCAACCACTACTTGTAAATCAGCCTTTAACTCCGATAACTCCGCAAGAAATACCGGATCTTTTAATTTCAAGGGTTGTAATACCCTAAGCCCATTGGCCACCGCAAATTTCTTTACCGCCGATTCAATAATACCCGACCGACCACCCGGCTTGTCGGCTGCGGTTACGACACCTACCACTTCGTAGCCATTGTCCAAAAGTATTTTAAGCGATGGCACCGCAAAATCAGGTGTGCCCATAAAAACAATACGCATATCGTGTGTGTTGATTTTTTTTTATCGAAGTATAATTGTAGCAAACCTAAAGGCTACAATAGAAGTGCAAAGTTGCAGGTATTTCTCCTATATATAGGTGTAATTTTTATAGCCCACTTTTTTAAGGAATCACTCTTTCCTCTTGCCCCCAAAAAAAGATAGGGGACAGATTGCACGCGCAACCCATCCCCTACCCTTTTGTTATCAAACTTGCTGGCTTTGTCTGCCAACAAAATCAAATTCTTACATCCTGTAATTCAACTGTAGCGCAAGATAATGCGGGCCACCAAAACCAATCTCAGCACCTAGGCCAATATTTGGGGTGATATAACCGCGAATGCCAAATGGGATAATTTGGACGTTAGGAGTTGCGCCAGCATTGCGAAAGGTACCGTTCACATCCTTTGGATCAAGTGTTTCGTCAGCGGTTACTTTAGCATTCCAAATACTTACACCCAGACGTAACCCCGAGTACATATCAATACGTCCTTTATTTCCATAGTGGAATAATGGACGTAAAGCAATAGTAGTACGAGACAACTTAAAGTCAAGTGGACCAACATATTCACTACCATCATCCTTTGTTATGTCAATACTTTCAGAGTTAAGACTCATTCGGTTAAAAGATGTTGCCAATCCAATGCTAAACCACTTGTTTACACCGTAATCATAGGTCAAGCCGTAAGAAGCAGTAGCTTTCAGTTTCACTTCACTTCCAAGGCTATCAGAGATTGGATCTTGAAGGGTAGCAAAAAGTTGAAAAACATTTAGACCTGCAGTAGCAGAAATAGTACTGCGGTAATCTGCATTCTGTGCAAAGTTAGCAGTAAGGGCGCAAAGCGCGAAAATTGGGATCAAAAGGAGACTCTTTTGCTTCATCATAAAATGTGTTTGGTTAAAATTTCCGCAAAAGTCGGTTACCCCGAACGAATTATCAAACATTACTGCTGCTTTTTATGAAACATTTAACACATCAATGCTCGTGTTCGTCGTGTGCGTGCTTAGCATATTCTGCTGCCAATTTGGCTTGTAAATCTGCTGGAACAGGCGCATACTCGTTAAAAGCAATATTAAATTTTGCCTTTCCTTGTGTCAACGCTCTTAATGTAGAGGAATATTTATGCAATTCTTTTAACGGAACTTTTGCTTTAATCACCTGATAATGCCCCTGCGCGTCCATCCCCATAATGATCGCACGGCGGGTTTGCAGGTCACCCATCACGCTCCCCATTACTTCTGCATCACACATGACCTCCAAATCGTAGATCGGTTCCAGCAATTGCGGTTGCGCTAATAAGAAGTTTTCCTTGAACGCATAAGTACCTGCTATTTGGAAGGCCATATCATTGGAATCTACGGGGTGCATCTTACCATCATAGATAGATACGCGTACATCGCGGCAATAGGAACCGGTGAGCGGGCCTTCTTCGAGTTTGGCAAAAATCCCTTTTTTAATGGCATTGATAAAACGGGCATCAATGCTCCCGCCTACTATTGCCCAACAAAAACTAAATTTACCACCCCATTTTAAGTCTTCTATTTCAATATTTTTGACCGTCAAACCCGCTGGTGCCGGCATACCTTCATAATAAGGTTCTACCCGCATGTGCACCTCCGCAAACTGCCCCGAACCACCCGATTGCTTTTTATGGCGGTAATCCTTATTCGATTCGCGCTGTATCGTTTCGCGATACGGAATACGCGGCTCAGCATACTCCAAATGCACCCCGAAGTTTTGCTCGGCTTTAAAACGTACGATATCCAAGTGCATTTCGCCTTGTCCTTCTATAATCGTCTGCCGCAGTTCTATACTTTGCTCTACATGTAAAGTAGGATCTTCTTCCCGAATTGTGTGCAGGGCATGCGCCATTTTTTCCACATCCGCTTTATTGGGTGGCACTACGGACATCCGAATACGCGAAGTGGGAAAATGGATCCGTTCAATTTTGGTTTCAGCACCCTTTGGATTGAGCGTTTGGTTGGTATGTGAACCTTTTAGTTTTACCACGCATCCAATATCGCCCGCACGTAACTCGGCTACCGCATTGCGATTTTTCCCTTCGCTTTCATATAATTGCGCAAAACGCTCCACAGTGCCATTATCGGCATTGACCAACTCGTCGCCCGTTTTAACAGCACCGGAATATACCTTAAAATAAGATACAATGCCTACTTTAGGCTCATTTACGGTTTTGAAGATAAATAGACAAGCGCGTGCAGCAGGATCACAAGGCTTTGAACCACCACTTTCCAATTTGGCAGCAGGACGATCGGCGGGACTAGGGCATATATCATGGATAAAACCCATAATCCTGCCGCTACCCATATCTTTCAAACCCGATGCGCAAAAAACTGGAAAAAATTGGTGGTGCGCCAAACCAATGGACAAACCTTTGGCAAGTTCTTCCTCGTCCAATGTACCCGAATCAAAGTATTTCTCCATCAAAGCCTCGTCGTTTTCGGCGGCGGCTTCCACCAAAGCAGCGTGCATCTCATTCGCACGTTGCTCATGCGCTGCCGGAATGGGTTTCTTTTCGGGTTTGCCACCACCAGCGGGAAACACATACATCACCATCCGAAGTGCATCCACAATCGCGTTAAAATCGGGGCCTTGATTGACCGGAAACTGCAAAGGCAATACACGGCTACCAAAACGATTGATCGCCTGCTCCAGTGTCGTATCAAAATCAGCCTTTTCGTGGTCTAATTGGTTAATGACAAATATAGAAGGTGTGTCGTACTGATCGACATACTCCCATATTATTTCTGTACCCACTTCTACGCCGCTTTTTGCATTGAGCATAACGATAGCAGTATCCGCTACTTTTAGCGCAGTAACTACTTCGCCCACAAAATCATCTAGCCCCGGAGTATCGAGGATATTGATTTTAGTGTCTTTCCAAGATGCGTGCATAACGGAAGCGAATAAAGAATGGCCGCGCTCTTGCTCAATGGTGGTGTAATCTCCCTGGGTATTACCCTCGGATACATTGCCGCGGCGGGTGATGGCTTTTGCTTCGAAAAGCATCGTTTCTGCAAAGGTGGTTTTTCCACAACCGGCGTGTCCTACCAAGACTACATTCCGGATTTTGCTGGTGTCATAAATTGCCATAAACCAAAAAAAGTTAGGTGAGTGATACGGTGACTAGAAACAAAATTTAAATAACTATTTGTCTTTAGCCACCAATAAATGTAAACGAACAAAGTAGTTCATCAATAAAAAATTTTGTTTTGTAAAAACGTTATATTCTCGGTTTAAATGTATGATTAAGGAGTGATTCGCAGTATGAAAAATAGGCTTTTTTTTATTTTTTTTTTAAAATCATCTAAACACCTTTCTATCGCTATCAAAATAATTCTTGCTAAATAGGCATTTAAGAGGGTACACTTTTTCTAAAGAAAAAGTGTGTTGCTCACTTGAAAATCTAGGGTTTTCTTCTAAAAGGTGCACCGCACCTGATTTTCTTTATACGAAAGCCCCATTTGAAAATTTCAAAAGAGTGTGTGACAAAATCGGAGCATGATGTTTTATTTACACAAACAATGGATTAGTGTAAAAATGCTTATTTCCTACTTTTTTTCGCCCAAAAAAGTGTACTCTTTTTAGAATGGGCATTATAAAAAACAATCCAGTTAAATCTGTCGTATTATATTTGCCCATCTTTTTTATCACACACCACTTTTTTACGATGCGACTAACCACCCTTATCCTTTTTTTTGCCCTTTGCGCACAATTTCTGCTGGCTCAAATAACCGTCACCCATCTCCGCACCGAAAACCGCGAAAACCCAATTGGTCTGGACTTAACGATACCGCGTTTTTCTTGGCAAATACTATCAAACAAGCGCAATACCACGCAGTCGCATTATGAAATTAGGGTAGCAAAAGATGCCAACTTTAAAAACATATCTTGGACAACAGGCAAAAACATGTCGAACCAATCCTTATATATCCCGTATTCCGGTACACCTTTATCCTCCAACACCATATATTATTGGCAAGTTAGGATTTGGGATAATAAGGGAGTGGCCTCTGATTGGTCAAAAACAGCCACTTGGCATACAGGTTTTTTAAATCCAACAGATTGGAAAGCAAACTGGATATCGGCTACTACCCGCGACGGCAATGCAAGCCCTTATTTCCGTAAAGTATTTTCAGCCAAAAAGAAAATCACGAATGCCACTGTTTTTGTATCCGCTCACGGCCTCTACGAATTGCACCTCAATGGTCAACGCGTGGGCGATGCCTGCCTCACCCCCGGCTGGACGGCCTACCAAAAGCGTTTACAATACCAATGCTACGATGTAACTAAGATGATCGAATCAGGGAAAAATACAATAGGTGGTATCTTGGGTAATGGTTGGTTTTTGGGCGAATTGGGTTGGGTAAACCACCGCAATCTTTATGGTAAAGAGTTGGCTTTGATTGCTCAATTGGAAATTTCGTACTCCGATGGCACACAAGAAACCATTATAACCGACGATACTTGGAAAACCTGCGATGGCGCTATACGTTTTTCCGAAATTTACGACGGCGAAAGCGTCGATTATCGAAAAGAACCCATCGGTTGGCAAACCACTAATTTTGACGACCAAACTTGGAGTACTGCCAAAATTCAAGATTTCCCCAAAGATGTATTGATCGGCACCTACAACGAAAGTATGACCGAACACGAAAAAATAAACCCAATTGCTATTTTTACCACACCCAAAGGCCAAAAAACGCTTGATTTTGGCCAAAATATGGTAGGTTGGGTTCGTGTAAAGGCCACTGGCAAAGCGGGCGACCGCATTATTTTGCATTATTCAGAAGTATTGGATCCCAAAACTGGTAATGTGTACTTTGAAAACTTACGCAATGCGGCATCCAGCGATACGTTTTACTTAGCGGGCAATGGCGAAGCCACCTGCGTGGTGCGTTTTACCTTCCATGGGTTCCGGTATGTGCACGTGGAAGAGTATCCGGGAGCATTGAAAGGCGAGAATTTTACCGCCGTTGCCGTCTATTCGGATATGCCTTTGACGGGCAATTTTGAATGTTCCAATGCCTTAGTCAACCAATTACAACAAAATATCCAATGGGGGCAGCGCGGCAATTTCCTGGATGTTCCTACCGATTGCCCTCAACGCGATGAACGTATGGGCTGGACCGGTGATGCGCAAGTATTTGCCAATACGGCCCTTTTCAATTTTGATGCACATAATTTCTTTGCGAAATGGATGAAAGATGTGGCTGCCGATCAGCGCCCCGATGGCAAAGTACCCTTTGTCGTTCCAAATGTACTCGGCGAAAACCAAGGAGGAAGCACCGGCTGGGCCGATGTTTGTACAATTATCCCTTGGAATACCTACGTGGCCACCGGAGATAAACGCATTTTAGAGGACCAATACGCCAGTATGAAAGCATGGATTGGGTATATGGAAACCAACAGCAAGGATCACCTTTGGAATACTGGGTTCCACTTTGGAGATTGGCTATTTTACGATATCGACGATGATCGCGATGGCCGATCCGCCATTACCGAAAAGTATTATATTGCACAATGCTTTTTTGCATATTCCATACAATTAACCTTAAAAACCGCTCAAGTACTAGGCAAAACAGCCGATATTGAGCGTTATACCGTTTTACTCAAAAATGTAAAATCGGCTTTCCTCAACGAATATATCACGCCAAATGGCCGCCCCATTTCGGGGACACAAACGGCCTATACACTAGCACTTCAGTTTGATATGCTCCCCGAATCACAACGGGCGAACGCCGCAAAAGCCTTGGTCGAAAATATAAAAAGTTATGGTAACCACCTTACCACGGGGTTCTTGGGTACGCCATACCTGTGCCATGTCCTGACGCGTTTTGGATACGATGATATTGCTTACGAATTATTGTTGCAAGAAACCTACCCCTCTTGGCTATACCCCGTAAAAATGGGTGCGACCACAATCTGGGAGCGTTGGGATGGCATAAAACCCGATAGCACTTTCCAAAATAAAGGAATGAACTCCTTCAACCACTATGCCTATGGTGCCATTGGCGAATGGATGTACCGTAATATCACAGGTATCAATCCCGTGGCCGATATTCCGGGTTATAAAAGCATCAAAATTGCGCCAAAACCTTCGGAACTGATGGCTTTTGCAAAAGCATCTTTGCTTGGGCCGCTGGGAGGTATTCGTTCCGAGTGGATCGTTAAAGGAGATTCGATCTATTGCACAATAGTTATTCCACCCAACAGTACGGCTGTGGTAGATATTCCTACCGCAGATAATAAATCGGTCAAAGAAAATGGTATTTATTTGCCTCAATCTCCCGATTTGCTCACCACACCCGATATTTCCAATAAAGGTTTTGTAAGGGTACAAATTGGGTCGGGCACTTGGCTCTTTACCGCAAAATCGCCCGTTATACTACCACCCGACAACCTAAAAGAATACGTTGCAAAATACAGAACTGGCGGCTGGATTGGTCGCAGCGAAATTCGTATCAAAGCAGGTCATTTGCAGTGGATTACCGGAGCAGGAGTGGCCATACTCGACCAAGACACCACGCAAAAAGACCAGTTCACTAGCGGCGAAGGCGTTCGTTTGACCTTTATACGCGATGAAAAAAATAAGATAAAAAGCATCGAAATAAAGCCATCTACGAACGAAATAGTAAAAGGTATAAGGGAGAAATAATTGATCAGATACTTTTCACGTCCAAGCACTTTAAATCATAAATAAAAAAATTAATGTTTATTGATATGCGTAGCGTACACTTTTCTACCACAAAAGTACACAAAGGACACAAAAGCGTAGCGTACACTTTTCTAAACATTCCCGTATAGTTTTGTGGTAGAAAAAGTACACACTACGTCCACTCTACGCCTTTGTGAACTAAAAACAAGCGAAGCGTCCACTCTACGTCTTTGTGAACTTTTGTGTTCTTTTGTGGTAGAAAAAAATTGTAGAAATAAACTTTATGGTAGAAAAAACACTTTTGTACCTAAAATTAATAAACGCGCTTTTATTTAAAACCCGTACCTTTGCATACTTTTTAAATAAATATCCACTATATTCGATGTTATCAGTTAACGATGTTGCCTTACAATTTGGTAAAAGAGTACTATTTGACGAGGTTAACTTAAAATTTACCAAAGGCAATTGTTATGGCGTTATCGGTGCAAATGGTGCCGGTAAATCCACTTTTATGAAAATCCTCTCCGGTGAAATTGAAAGCACACGCGGTAAAGTCGAAATTACGCCAGGCGAAAGGATGGCAGTTTTGAGCCAAAACCACTTCGCATTCGACGAGTTCCCTGTTTTGGATACCGTTATCATGGGGCACAAACTGCTCTATGATATTATGAAAGAAAAAAATGCCATCTACGATAACCCCGACGCTACCGAAGAAGATTCTATGCGGGCAGCAGAATTGGAAGGCGAATTTGGCGAAATGAACGGCTGGATGGCCGAAAGCGACGCCGCCGAACTCCTCAGCAATTTGGGTATCCATGAGTCTTTGCACTACAAATTAGTCAAAGAACTAGACGGTTCCGAACGCGTAAAAGTCCTTTTAGCACAAGCATTATTTGGTTCTCCCGATATTCTTTTGATGGACGAACCAACCAACGATTTAGATGCCGAAACAACCGACTGGCTCTGCGATTTCTTAGCGGATTACCAAAATATTGTGATTGTCGTATCGCACGACCGCCACTTTTTGGATATGGTATGCACCAATGTGGTAGATGTCGATTTTGGCAAAATTCGTATGTTTACCGGCAACTATACCTTTTGGTACGAAACCAGCCAATTGATGTCGCGCCAAATGGCCGATAAAAACAAAAAAGTGGAAGCAAAACGCCAAGAAATGTTGGACTTTATCGCCCGTTTCTCCGCCAATGCATCCAAATCCAAACAAGCAACCAGCCGTAAAAAAGCATTAGAAAAACTTAATTTAGAAGAATTACGCGTTTCTAGTCGCAAGTATCCTTATATCGCCTTCAAACCAGAACGCGAGCCAGGTGATGTCATTTTGGATATTGAAAAACTCTCCGTAAAAAATGAAGCAGGCGAATATTTGTTCAAAGACATGTATTTGCGCTTCAATAGGGGCGAAAAAATTGCAATTTTAAGCCGAAATGCACTAGCGGTAACGGCTTTGCTCAATGTACTGGCTGGCGAAGAAAAAAACTACGAGGGTACTTTCCAATACGGCCAAACCATTGCGCCGCAGTATTTGCCCAACGACAACAGTGCTTTTTTCTCTGGCGATCAGGACATGAGCCTCATTGATTGGTTGCGCCAGTATTCCAAAGAAAAAGACGAGTCATTTATTCGCGGCTTTTTGGGTCGTATGTTATTTGGCGGCGAAGAAGTATTCAAAAAATCCAGTGTATTATCGGGGGGCGAAAAAGTACGCTGTATGATGTCCAAAATCATGCTATCCAACCCCAATTTCTTGATCTTGGACGAACCGACCAACCACCTTGACTTGGAGTCGATTACAGCACTCAACACAGGCATGCAGGATTTTACGGGTAATATCATTTTCACTTCGCATGACTACCAGATTTTGGATTCTGTAGCCAATCGCATTGTAGAAATTACCCCAAATGGTTTTATCGATCAAAATATGACGTATGGCGAGTATTTACACAGCGATAAAGTGCGGAATATGCGGGCGGAATTGTATGGTGAAAAGGTGATGGTATAAGCAGATCCCTTTGATTCTACGTAAAAAAAAATCCATCACAGCATACCGCCGTGATGGATTTTTTTTATGAATTCAGCATAAGACAAAAAACTACTTCTTCTTCCATTCAGCAATAGATTTCTCGTTCATCGCCGGATAATCTTTATTACCTTCTTTAGTAGCGAGTGCGCTGCTAGCCTCTGCTGTTGCGATAGCATCTTTATAATTACCCAATTCCGCTTGAATTTGCGCTTTAAGGCGTAGAATCCAAAACTTATCGCCACCTTTCTCAAGTGATTTACTCACCCAATCCAATGCCGTTTTCATATCTTTCTTTTCATCAAAATAGTAACGGGCAGAAGCATAATAGGTACCCGCAGAAGGGCCATCCATTTGGCTCTTGATATCGGCCATTACCCTTGAATCCGTATCAAATTTGAAAGGAATAGTAATTTTTGTTGTTTCCCAAGCAATGCGGATCTCAGCACCTGTATTGCGCAAATTATCAATACTAATCGTAAAAGATTCTACATTTTCAGCAGATTTTTCCACACTCACGTCAAATTTAGCCGCCACTTCTTCTTCCTTGTAATTCTCGTCAGGTGTTCCCCAATAAGAAGTGTTGGTATAGAAAATAATCGTCCACTTATCCTTATTCGGGATAGTATAAAGCGCGTAAGTACCTTTGGTGAGTTTGCTCGATGCTGGGCCAACCATAACATCATCGCCGAAAGTAACTTTAGAGCAAGCGTTAGCACCTGTACGCCACATTTCGCCGAAACGTACCAATTCGCCAAATATCTTGCGGCCTTTGGTGCTTGGACGTGAATATTCAAGATCAACCTTGGTAAGGCCAACTTCCTGCGATACTTTAGCAACAGGGCTTGGTTGTGGTGTTTTGAGCTGAGCAGTAGCCATTGTGGCCGTCAACATCAAAAAGGAAAGTAAATAAAATACTTTTTTCATGTATATTTGTGAAAAATGAGTGAATAATTGCAACGCAAAGGTATGCAAATGGTTTTAGACCAATGATAGCGGAATGAGATTTAAATAAAAGGCTAGATAAAAGCCGTACTTTATGTACTAAACTGTCGTTTTAAAGACGATTCATCTTTTTTGCCTTAACTAATTTAGTGTTGCAACACTTAAATAGTACTTCCTAAGAACAATATGGCCTTATAAAAGGTTGCTTACAAGCAACCTTTTAGCAAAAATGTTTTCTTTAGTACTTTGCAAAACTAATGCTAAGTACTTGGACACAATTAATTGTGTCCAAGTACTTAAATTCCAATGTTTATACCGAACTTTGCACGGTCTTAAAGAAGCACGCTATTTTCGAGATTTGGCAGAGATAAAAGTAGCACAAACCCGCTGAAATACGCGCCTACACTTAAAATAAATTAAAAGAATCATGCAATTAGATAACTACGCACTACTCATTCAAAAACTAGACGGTTTTATCCGTAAGTTTTATATCAACCACCTACTTAGGGGTGCGCTTTATACCGTTGGCACAGTATTGGGGCTGTTTGTACTACTCAATGTACTCGAATACTATTTTTATTTCTCCTCCAGTGTAAGAACTGGGCTGTTTTGGGGCTTTGTGGGTATTTCGGGCTTGGCTCTTTGGAACTGGGTAGCGGTACCACTGCTACACTATTTTCATTTGGGCAAAGTGATTAGTCGCGAGCAGGCCGCAAAAATTATCGGCGATCATTTCCCTAATGTGAAAGATAAACTGTTGAATATCTTGCAGTTAAAAGAGCAAAGCAATAATGCGATTTACGCAGAATTGATTACAGCAAGTATCAACCAAAAAAGCGAGGAGATTAAAATTGTACCTTTTCAGGCCGCTATTGACCTGACCAACAACCGGAAGCACTTGCGCTGGGCATTACCACCATTAGCATTACTGTTGTTTCTGATGCAATGTGCGCCGGGTATCCTGCGCGATGGTTCTATGCGCTTGTGGAATACCAACCAAGAGTTTGAGCGTCCTGCTCCATTCAAATTTATGGTGAATAAGGACAGTCTCCGCACCGTACAATTTGCAGATTATACCCTAAAAGTGGTCGTAGAAGGTAATACGCTCCCCAATGAGGTGTTTATTGACCTCGGAAAAGTACAATATCGACTCACCAAAGACGCTGCTAATGAGTTTTCCTATAAATTTACAAACGTTCAAGAAAACACGGAGTTCAAATTATTCGGCGGCGGTGTAGAAAGCCGTGAATTAACCCTTGAAGTATTGCGCAAACCAAGCATCGCTTCTTTTGATGTAAAACTGGACTTCCCTGAGTATATCGGTCGCCCCGATGAGTCATTGGCTAATGTAGGTGATTTGGTGGTACCGCAAGGCACTAATTTAGGTTGGGTGTTCAATGTACAGAGCACCGAACAGATGTTCTTGAAATTTGGCAAAGACAATGGTAACGAAGCCAAGCGATTTGATGATAATTTGTTCTCCTTTAACCGCCGTGCGCTAAAGGATGAAACATATAAAATATTCATTTCCAATAGTTTATTACCCAATGCTGATTCTGTTGCTTATACAATTACCGTAATCCCCGATTTGAATCCACAGATTACCGTAGAAGAATTTAGGGACAGCACCAATCGCACTCAGATTTTCTTTGCCGGCGATGCAAGCGACGATTATGGCCTCAATAATTTAACGTTTAACTACCAAATTAAAAAAATAAAGGGTGGCCAATTGCCCATGAATACCATTAAAGTGGATAAAACCGCTGGTAAACAGGCGCAATACGAATATGCTTGGAAATTGGAAGATCTTACCCTTGAGCCAGGGGACGAAATCAACTACTATTTCGAGATCTTTGATAACGATGCTGTAAATGGTGCTAAAAGTGCACGCACTCAAGTGATGCAATACAGAATCCCGACCCTCAACGAATTCCGTAAGGATCAGGAAGCCAATAGCGAAGAAATCAAGAAAAACCTTGAAAAAGCCCTAAAAGAAAGTATGAAAGTACAGGAGGACATCAAAAAACTCCGCGATAAAGTACTCCAGAAAAAAGAATTGGACTGGCAAAGCCGTAAAGAATTGGAAAAACTCATGAACCGCCAACAAGAACTCCAAAAGGATATTGAAGAGGCGAAAAAGAGCTTTGACCAAAATATGGAGCAGCAAAAAGATATGAACCAACCTAAAAACGAAGAATTACTCCAAAAACAAGAAAAATTGGAGAAAATGTTCGACGATGTGCTCAGTGAGGAAATGAAAAAACTCATGGAGGACATCCAAAAAATGTTGGAGGAGATGAATAAAGACCAAGTGCTGGAGAAAATGGAAGAAATGCAACTCTCCAATGAGGAAGTGAGTAAAGAACTCGACCGCTTGGAAGAACTCTACAAACAATTAGATGTAGAGCAAAAATTAGAGGAGCAAATCAACCGCTTGGAAGAATTGGCTAAAGAGCAGGATAAACTTTCTAAGGAAACCGAAAATAGCGAAAAACCTCAAGAAGAACTCACCAAAAAACAGGAGGAGTTGAATAAAGAGATGGACGATATCAAGAAGGAGCAAGAAGAGTTGCAAGAGAAAAACGAGGAACTAAAAAGACCTCAAAAAATGGACGATATGAAGAAAGAAATGGAGGAAACTAAGGAAGAAATGGAGGGCGCGTCCGAAGATATGGACGGCGGTGACAGTAAAAGTAAAAAAGAAGATAAGAAAGAGGATAACAAAAAAGCGAGCAAAAAACAGAAAAAAGCGGCCAACAAAATGAAGGACATGGCCAATAAAATGAAGTCTAAAAAGAAAGGTAGTGACAAAGATGAATTGGAGGAAGACTTGGCAACTATCCGCCAATTGCTCGAAAACTTGGTAGGACTGTCGTTCAATCAGGAGCAAAATATGAAGGAAATCAAAACGGTGAACCCGGCTGCTCCTTATTATGTGCAACTGACTCAACAGCAATTCAAAATCAAGGACGATTTCCGTTTGGTGGAGGACAGCTTGCAAGCATTGGCCAAACGCCAATTTGCCATAGAAGGCGTTATTACTGAAAAAGTAACCGATATTAAAGGTTCGATTAAACGTACCGTGGCCGAATTGGAAGAACGCAATACGCCAACGGCGAATGCCGAACAGCAAAATATCATGAAAAACCTCAACGACCTCGCGCTACTTTTAGCAGAGGCGATGGCTAACATGCAACAACAAATGGCGGGTGGTATGCCGGGTGAACAGGCCTGCCAAAAACCCGGCAATAAAGGATCCGGTAAAGGCAAAAAACCTTCCGACAAAATGTCGAAAGGACAAGGTGAAATGGGCGAAAGCCTTGAGCAAATGATGGGTCGCATGAAAAAAGGCAGTATTCCTAGTAAAGAATTTGCACAAATGGCCGCCAAACAAGCCGCCATGCGCAATGCCATGCGGGAACTCCAAAAACAAAAGCAGGAGCAGGGTAAAGGCAGCAAACTCCTCGATGAAGTGATGGAACAAATGAACGAAATCGAAAATGATCTCGTGAATAAACGCCTCACGAACGAAACCATGAGGCGGCAGCAAAATATAATGACGCGCTTGCTCGAAGAAGAACGCGCCGAACGCCAACAAGAAGAAGATGAAAAACGCGAAGCGCAAACTGCCCAGCAACAAACGCCTAAAATGCCGCCAGCATTGGAGGAATACCTTAAAAAACGCCGTGCAGAAGCAGACCAGTTCCGCACTGTGTCGCCTACACTAAAGCCTTATTATAAGAATTTGGTGGAAGAGTATTTGAAAGGGGTAAGCGGCGGAAAATAAGATTACTTTTTGAGTGACGGTTACGAAACCTTGGAGGTTTCGTAACCGTTATACACAACTCATTACTCGCTTAAATAACTATACTAACTGCGTTCTTCCCAAACCTGTACCAAATGTACAATCGTTTCCGAAGCCTTAGCCATATCCTGTACCGAAACCCACTCTTGTTTAGAGTGAAAAGCATGCTCACCCGCAAATAAATTAGGACAAGGTAAACCCATAAACGATAAGCGAGAACCATCAGTACCACCACGAATAGAGCGGCGGATGGGTGCTGAATAGCCTGCACGTTGGAGGGCTTCCATGGCATAATTAACTACTTGTGGATGTCTTTTGAGCACTTTACCCATATTTCGATATTGCTCATACACTTTCAGTTCCGCTTTGGAATTAGGGAATCCTTTTAGTACATCATCCGTAATTTTTTGGAGCAATTTGGCCAATCGTTTCAAACCACCATCCGAAAAATCGCGGATAATAAACTTCACTACCGCCGTTTCCAAACCACCTTCAATACTGGTAGGATGAATAAAACCTTGCTTGCCTTCGGTATGTTCCGGAGCGTATTTATTGGGCAATTTAGCCAAAATACGACCTGCTATTTTGAGCGCATGCTCCATTTTATCCTTAGCAAAACCCGGATGCATCGAAACCCCATGAATGGTTAAAATGGCACCATCAGCACTAAAGGTTTCGTCCTCGATGCTACCGGCTGTTTCGCCATCAATGGTATAGCCATATTTAGCACCTAATTTTTTAATATTTACCTTATCCACACCACGCCCAATTTCCTCGTCGGGGGTAAATAGTATCCGCACTTTACCGTGTTTGATCGTTGGATCGGTCATCAAAGTATGTGCAGCATCCATAATAGCGGCCACACCGGATTTATTATCGGCACCAAGCAGGGTTTTGCCAGAGGCCGTCACAATATCATTGCCTATTTGACTGGGCAGATCTTCATGCTCTGCCATACGGATAACCACCGTTGGATCATCGGGTAATACGATGTCCTTACCTTGATAGTTTTTATGCACAATAGGCTTTACATCTTTACCCGAGCAATCGGGAGCCGTATCCACATGCGAGCAGAAACAAAGTACAGGCACTTTTTTGTCGGTATTGGCCGGAATAGTGGCATAAACATAGCCATATTCGTCCAATTCGGCATCGGTAATGCCCAGCGCATGTAATTCCTCTACCAGCACACGACTGAGGTCTTTTTGTTTTTCAGTGCTGGGTTGCGACGGGCTATTGGGGTCGCTTTGGGTGTCAATTTGTACGTATTTTAAAAAACGTTCGAGTACTGTATGCATTATTTTTTTACTAATTTTAGTTGTTTACGCGCTGTTTTAGTGCTAATTTCTATCAAATAATACCCTGCTGGCAAATCAGCAACGGATATTGTTTTCTTCACATCTTCTACTTTCATTGCACGCCAAAGTTTACCATCGGCTCCCTGGATTTTCAATTGTATATCCACATGATTATCCAATCCCGACAAACGGAAAAATTCATTGGCTGGATTAGGGAAAACAGCCCAATCTTTTGTACTTTTTGTTGGCGTTTTAGTCGTGGTAACCGCACCTTGGAATAGCCATTTATAAGCCGCCGGAAACTCCTGTTTCCAAAACCACTCGGAATGGTCACCATTGGCTACCACCAGCGATTTTTTTTCAGCAGCCGTAAAGCCCGCTGTTGTCATAGCAGTACCCACGGCCTGCATATTGGTTGTAACAGAAGCGGGTTCTTGTCCACCTGCAAGGAAATATACCCGAGCAGGGCCTTCTTTGGGATGCGCTGCTACATGATTGGCCGAATTATCACCTGCAAACCAAAATGCAGGGGAAAAAATACCCGCACGCGAGTAAATATCCTGCCTTTCCGAAAAACCATACATGGAAATCAGTGCTCCCATACTGCTTCCCATAATACCAGTGGAGTGCCGATTAGGCAGTGTCCTGTAATTAGCATCCATATAAGGTTTGAGGGTATTGGCCAAAAACTCAACGTACTCATCACCTTGTCCACCGCCATAAGAAGGATTTACCCAAGGAGAATATTCGTCCAAACGGTACTGACCACCATTGTCGATACCAACAACGATACAGCCATAATCGCCTTGTGCATGCAGCGTATTGAGTGCCTCATCCACACCCCATTCACCAGAAAAACTGGTATTGTCGTCAAACAAATTTTGGCCATCCTGCATATAAAGCACTGGATACGACTTAGTTGTGGTATTATAATCTGGTGGTAAATACAGCCAAATTCGACGATTGCGGTTGAGTTGTGGCAAGTAAAAATCGGTACTGAGGATCGAAACATTTGGGGCAGCAGTACCATTGCCGCCGCTTCCTGTGTCCTCCCAACTGAGTATGGTCAAATTGACGGTTGTGGGTTGTCCGTTGTAACTAAACGTACGATCGGGCAAAAAACTACCATTGGCATTACCTTCTACATTAGGCCATCCGCCACGGGTAAATTTAAACTTTATGGTACCCGCCGGTGGATTTACCGTAACCACATAATGGCCATCGGTGTTCAACGAAAGTTTGGTATTAGGATCGGAAGGATTCCAATTATTAAAAGTACCTGCTGCATAAATGCTACTACCTGCTGGTGTATTGGCTGGTATTTGCGTAACTTTTAAGGTTAATTGGGCTTGAATAGTGGTGCAAAGCAGGAGCATTGCAGGGATTAAGTATTTCATGTTTGTGTGTGTAAAAGGGTAAAATGGTTTTAAAAATGTGTAAAATCGGCACAAAAGTACAATTTTTTGACCAATATCTACCTTTTAGTTGGTCGATTTGCTTTTTTTAACGGTTTCAAAGATTTTTATTTTGTTTAAGATCGGAATACATCATATTTATAGTAATTAAAATGCATTGTATCAAAGCCCATACTACTGGACATTTTATAAAACGCAAGGAACAGATCACGTTTACGAAACTTTTTTTTAGTTTCGTAAACGTGATTTTCCACCATTTCAAAAGTGTATTAAACGTGTTTTTATAAAATGTCCATTAGCATGATTTTAGCCTATTCCACCACTAATAATTTACTAATAATGCCTGATTTACCAGACACGACAACTTGGTAAACACCTTTTGGCATATTGCCCAAAGGAAGCCTATATGCGTACAATCCTTTGGAATAATAGGTCGAAGGGTGCTGTAATAGGAGTCGGCCATTCCTATCGTACAAAGCCACCGATATGTCCTGCGGTTGATTTAACCCAATTTGGATATAAGCAAAATCATGGGCAGGATTGGGGAAAATACTCAATATTTCTATTGTTTCTGGCTCAGTTTGCCCTACTGTTCCAAAAGGGAGCAAGGGCGTTGGGGCATCCTGAATCACTTTTTGAGCCGATGGAATATCGCGTATAAATACATGGTTCGCATCTTTTAAGGTGTAGGCCGCTTTTCCAAAACTTGCCGCTACCGTATCCATCATTGGGCTAGGGATATAGTAATAATTCGCCTGTGCGGTATCGGGCAAAAGATCAAGAATAAGGTATCCATGCCGATCCAAATCGACATATTTCAGGTGCGGATTATAATCAAGGTTAAACGGCTGTATGGGTTCCGCCATCACTGCTTCAAACTGATTGGCCAAAGTGAAACCTACCAGTTCATCAAAATTATTGGATGACACAGAAGGCACCCCAAATTCAACCGCATACGACCCCTCCCCTGTTGTTTTATTATAACCCTGGCCTGTTGCTGGATTGAATGGATGAGGTGTAGGAAGGTTAAAACTGGCTGCAACGGGGTATTTTACCGCTGCTTTGGTGACATCAAAAGCCCAAGAACAATGTGAATCACCCGAAATAATCACTACATTATCCAACTGACGCACCTGCAATGTATCAATAATACTATTGCGTTGCGTAGGATACGACTCCCAATTATCAATAAATGCGTTTTCGACCTGCCGAATAGAGTCAATATTCGTTGGATCGGGATTACCATCGAGGATACCCGCTGAAAAGCCTACATTAAAAGTAGAAAATAGTATTTGATTGCCCAGTACTTTCCAGCGCGCCGAAGAGTTTTTTAATTGATTGGTCAACCAATTCATTTGGGTAGGACTTATGATCTGGCGGGCTGGTATATCCGGCGTATCGAAATTTGGCGGAGGCATCTCTCGTCCTTCCAAACGGGTATCCAGCATCAATAAATCGCAAAGATCGCCGTATTGAAATTTGCGATAAACCGACAAATCCATATTATCCGCTATGGGCATCCATTCAAAGTAAACCTGTTTGGAAATCGCCTTACGCACCGCCCACGATCCCTCGGAGGCTTGGTGGTTTTGTGCGCCATCGGTATGTGAGTCATTGGCAGATTCGTGGTCGTCCCACACACTAATCATCGTATGCTGCTGGTGCAAGCGGATCAAGTTTGGATCGAGCCGATGCAGCGAATAACGTGTTCGGTAGTCCGACAAAGTCAATAATTCAGCACTAGGTTCATGTACCCGTCCTGGGATTGCACCGTTGGCTTCGTATTCATAAATATAATCGCCTAAATGGATCACCGCATCTAAGTCATTTTGTAGCGCCAAATGCCCGTAAGCACTAAAATAACCATGCTCATAATTGGAGCAAGAGACTACTCCAAAACGCAGGTGTTCGATACCACCCGCTGGGCAAGTTTTAGCCCTTCCTATCAATGAATGACGTCCTAATGCCTCGAAATAGTAATAATATACAGTATTTGGATTTAAGCCATCTACCGCTACTTTTAGGGTATAATCCCTTGATTCCGAGGCTATTGCGCTTCCTGTTTGTACTACTTGCTGAAACCCAGTATCCAACGCAATGGTATATTGAACTGAAATATCGCCCGTACTTTCGGGAGTGACCCTTGTCCACAACACTACGCTATGGGAGGTAGGTTCGCCGGAGGCCACGCCGTGGTAAAAGGGTTTGAGATTGGGATTAAAAATAAGGTTGCGTTCCAAAGATTGGGCGGTAATACTTTGACTAAGTAATGCGTACAAAAGAAAAAATAACTTTCTCATTATTATTAAAATATGGAGTAACTATTCAGCCGCTACCCAAAAATTGCCGGAGGGAATATATGTTTATAGGCGGAATAGGGTAAATTGCCCAAATCCCGTAGAGATTTTATGTAAAAACGTACAAAATAACATACATTTCCTACGGGAATTTAGGAGGCGGCTGTATAGTTACAATATGGGTTAATGCGTAATTTTTCGAATCAAAGGTAAAAACGTAATTGATTAATCTTTATCTTGAGCCAATATTTATGCAATTTTACCGCTTATAAGTACTTGGACACCATTAACTGCAGCAATGAACGTAGGTATATTGAATTCCATTACATAAAGATGAGGAACTAAAACAGTACCACAAACATGATTCACCAAGTGAAAAAGCGTTTTCACCAAGTGTAGGTTTTAAAATCGGAAAAGTACTCGACTTTTGTATCCATCACTCCTTCAACTTGTGCATTGCCAGCGTGCGATTAGCAGCCTGCCGAATTTATGCTGAGCCTGCCGCAGCAGATTAGGCGGAAAAGACCAAGTTCAAAATGATAATTAATTATGTAAAAATACTTATCTTATCATCTAAGGAATGATACAAAAATAGGGTATTATTTATCCTGAATTCTCAAACAATAATATAAAAACTATGCGCATTACCTTTATCGTAGGCTTATTACTCAGCCTATCTCAAATCATTTTTGCCACCGCCAACCACGTTACGCCCACAATTAAAGAGGTAACGATTTACCGAAGCGGTGCTAAGATCACCAGTGTTGCACGGGTTTCGATCCCTGCGGGCAAATCGGAAGTATTTTTTGACAACCTTTCCCCCTATTTTAATGCACAAAGTTTGCAGGTAAAATTAAGCGGTGGAGTCACCCTCAATGCCGCTGTTTTCCAAATGAAAACGCCAGCCCCCGTCCCCGAATCACCCCGGATTCAAAAGATTAGGGATTCTATTCTTTTACTCAATGACCAAGTGTGGTCGCTCAACCTCGAAATATTTGTTTATGACAAAGAAGAAGCGATTATTACCCATAGTGCCAATCTAATAGGTACTACCCCAAATGGCCAAACAGAACCCCGTCTATCCGTTTCAGAATTGCGCGAATTGGCCGATTTTTATCGTACTCGGATGCTCAACTTAAAAAAATTGGTTCAAACGGATAAAATTGCACTGCGCACTTTAAATGAAAAGATCCAACAATTGAATACCGAACTCCAAAGTCTTTATCCAAATACAGCCAATCAAACAGGAGAAATTGTCTTAAAAGTAGAATCATCTACTGCGCAAACCGTGGAGATTGCCTGTACTTATTTGGTACAAAATGCGTATTGGACACCGCTATACGACTTGCGTTCCGAAGGGTTGGATCAGCCTTTGAAACTGGTATATAAGGCCAATGTAATCAATAATACGGGTTTTGACTGGAAAAATGTAAAAGTCGCCCTTTCTTCTGCTATGCCTTTGGTCAACAATAACCGACCTATCCTCTACCCTGTTTTTGTTGATTTTAGGGTACAAAGGGTCGATGTGGAAGAGACCGTTACAATGAGGGATAACATGATGCGCTCCAATGTTTATCAAATGAAAGAAGCGGCTCCTAGTATGCCCGGAGCAGAAATATCTGACAAACTTACGGATATCACTACAGAAGAAACACAAGAAGAATTCCTTAGTACTTTTGATATCGCCAAAGCACAAGATATTGCAGCCGATGGTCAATCGAATATCATAACTGTGGAAGAAAAGGAAATGGCCGCTATTTACCAGTACCACGCTGTACCCAAAGTAGAACCTGCTGTATTTCTGCTGGCCAAAATAATTGATTATGGTAAGTATAACCTGCTTCCGGGTACTGCCAATATCTTTTTTCGCGAAACTTATGTAGGGCAGACAACAGTCAACCCCAATATCACTTCAGATACTTTACTGCTTTCCCTTGGCCGCGACGACCAAATTACGATCAAACGCGTACAACCTAAAGATTTTACCGAGCGCAAAAAAGTATTGAGTAACTCGATTAAAGAGGTCTATGCATTTGAAATTACAGTAAAAAACAACAAAACTGTACCGATCAATATCGAATTTATCGACCAAGTACCTATCTCTAAACAAGAAACGATAGAAGTAGAATTACTCGATAAAGATGGAGCCGAATATGTCCCAACTTATGGAAAACTGACTTGGAAATTGGATATAAAACCTGGACAGAACAAAAAAGTAAAGTTTTCTTATTCCATGAAATACCCAAAGGATAAAAATGTCGCGATCTTGAAGCAGTAAACTATTTTACCATTTTAAGGTGTAATTGCTTTGAACTTGGTTGGTATTGTGCCAACATGGTACGTACTGCATTAGCAGGAGCACAGATTACAAATGCGTCATCTGGCACATTTATGGTTACACCTTGTGCGGTATCGTTGTTGGCCAAAGTCACAGAATAAACACCTCTACTCCCTTTAATATAGCTATTATTGGAGCAAATGGCCGTTGATTTATCATTTTGCTGTAGCAAATGTTGAAAACAAAAGCCATTTGCTCCTTTGGAATAAGCACCCGGAAAACCAACGCCCAACATATCCATATTGAGGGGTAATCGCAAGTCCCTGCCTTTTTGCTCAAATGCATTGGCGGCAATAGGTTTCAATTGCTCGTTAAGTTCCAGCATCCAAATAGTACCCGTTTCTATTTGGGCAAATTCGGTAAGCCCAACGTTCACCCTTCGTTCCAAACCACCTGCGTTCAATGCTTTTTTAAATTGTTCAAACACCAATACATAGTGGCCATTGGAGGTCTTATGCATGACATGAGGGAAGTTAAAAAATTTATTATCAATCCCCTTTTTTAATTTTTCATCAAATAATTTAGGGTAATTTACAATCCATGAGCAACGGGTTTCGTTGAGTTCTTTTTTCGTTTTTAGGTCATAAGTACTAAAAAAAAGCCCCAAACTTTTATCGATACCAGGTTTGGTATTTTTATCGTAATATTCACCCTGAACAATGATTTTAGTCGTATCATCGGTGAGAAACGCGGCCATAGCGGCAAGGGGTTCCTTATCCTTTTGAATAGGTAAGTCCAGTATTTTTTTACCCGTTTCTACCTCAAAAACAGTCAATGCTGTTTCAATTTTTTCAACCGCCGAATGGCTTTTACGCATGGTAAACCCAGTAATATATTGAGTGCTTATATCAGAAAGGGTGAATGCCTCGTAACCCTTAGCATCTTCCGGGGTACTCTTTGACCATTTTTGCTTAAAAGTATTATCGTAAAACCTAACTTTGTAACGGTCATCAGCATCACCATAACCCGCGCGAACAAATCCTTTGCCCGGAACAGGGCGGATACCATAATAAAAAAACAGCGCTGCTCTATTGTCATTATTGGCCATTAGATTCAACAGGTCTTTTTCTTGTTCATTTGGTCTTTCCGTCATTCGACTCCCCGCTTCTTGCAATTTTTTATCATAAGCAATAAAAATATAATTGCCCTTCTCCGGGTTGTAAAACATAATTCCAAATACAGATCCATTATATACAGATTGTAAATAAATAGCACCAAAGGGTAGCGTTATTTTGGCGGAATGGACTGGTTTTAGTTCTGCGTCCAGCAGATCAAGACCGTAAAAATCATTTTTTTTGTCGGTCATGTCTTTTTTGTAAAAAATGAAATACCCAGTTACTTTACCGCCTTCTTCTATGATGGACTGCACACCATGAGCAGGCAGGGACTGCACACTCTCTAAAGTAATTTTTTGAGCTTGGCTGGATACGGCACAAACAACAAGACATAGGATTATCGCTAGATTTTTGATTGTTAGCATAAATTATGTTTTTTCGCTATAAATTTTGTAAAAAATAATATTGATGAAGGAAAGGTACGGGATCGTATCAAATTCATAGGAAAAACAACCTTATTTTTGCAGCAAATTTATTAAATACCCTGTTTTTTTGTGCGAATACTACGTTTTGTGCCTTGAATGAACGGCTCAATCACGCCATAAAGAGCGGTATCATGTTTAAGCCGCAGTTAATGCACCAATCACCTGCGCTAGGTTTCCCTCCATTTTTGCTTTGATAAAAGTAGATCCGATAATCGCGTAATCCACTGTACTGGTCACCAATTGTACGTGTTCCTTGGTACTAATGCCAAACCCAATACCGATACGGGCTGCTGGTTTGGCGGAACGAATTTGGTGGATTACAGCTTCCAAACGTGGGTGAAGGCTAAATGTACTACCTGTAATTTTGAAATCGGACATTAAATAGTAAAAATCAAAATCACGAGCAAGTAGTTTTTTTAAGCGTTCGGTACTGACATTAGCAGCCAATACTGGCACCAACGTAATGCCATTATCGTGAATAGTAATCGCTTGTGGGCTATCCACAGGCAAATCAGGTACAATGAGGTGTCGAATATCCAATCCGCTCAATTGTTGGCAAAAATTGGACAAACCATAAGTGAATACCCGATTTAAATAACTCATCACAATAATTTCCTGTTGCGGAAAACGGGTTCGAATATCCGCTAACGCTCCTAAGCAATCATCCACGCTAATATTATTTTTTTCTACGGCTTCGCGGCAGGCTTGCGTAATAACAGGGCCATCGGCAGTAGGATGAGAAAACGGAATTTGTAATTCCAATATAGCGCAACCGGCTGCAATATACGTCTCTGCAGTTTGGATACTTTCTGATAATGACGGGTAGCCCAATACAAGATGGGACATAATGGGAGCGGACATATTACGGATAAACAATATTAAAAATTAAGTAAATGATTGGCGTAGGTCAAAAGACTTTCTTCCTGAAAATGGCGCATCGTGATAAATAAGTCTTTTTCTCCCCGTCCTGAGGCATTGATGACAATCACCTGATCCTTGGAGAGCGTGGGTGCTAGCTTGAATGCGTGGGCAAATCCATGTGCTGACTCAAGCGCGATAATAAATCCTTCTTCGCGAGCAATAGACTGAACAGCATTTAGGGCTTCTTCATCAGAGGCATTTTCAAATTGGATGCGTTCTTCATCGGAGAGCCAAGCGAGGATGGGACTAACTCCACAATAATCCAAACCAGCCGAAACCGAATGAGTAGCAGCAATATTACCGGTTCCATCTTGTAAAAAGTAGGAATGGTAGCCTTCAAAAATACCTTCCACACCACGTTTCAATTTAGAAGCATGTTCGCCCGGTTTTGTCCCTTTGCCTCCAGCCTCTACACCGATAAGTGATACAGATGCTTCATCAAGGAAATCGAAAAAAATCCCCATGGCATTGGAGCCGCCACCAACACATGCAATACAGTAATCGGGTAGTTTTCCTGCCATTTCGAGGCATTGCTCACGGATCTCCTCTCCTACTATTTTTTGAAAAAAAGTATTCATTGCAGGGAAAGGATGTGGCCCCACAGCAGAACCCAACAGATAAAAACTCTCTGGATTGGCTACCCAATCTTTAAAAGCCGCAATAACAGCATCGTTGAGGGTTTGGCTGCCGTCGTCCACAGGGACTACTTTTGAACCCAGCAATTCCATCCAATACACATTAGGACGCTGGCGTTCATAATCTTTACGCCCCATATAAACGGTACAATCAAGACCAAGTCGGGCGCATACTGCCGCAGTGGCGTAACCATGTTGCCCAGCACCAGTTTCTGCAATAATCCTCTGTTTGCCCAAGCGCTTAGCCAGTAATGCCTGACCAATACAGTGGTTAATCTTGTGCGCTCCGGTATGGTTCAATCCTTCATTTTTCATATACAGCATTGCTCCGCCCAATCGTTTGGAGATACGTGGTAGCGGCGTAAATGCCGTTGGGCGACCACTAATTTCATTTAGTGTATCGTGGAATTCTTTTAAAAAAACGGGATCGGTTTGAATATCCTCAAAAGCCTGCGCCATTTCCTCCAAGGCGGGCATAAGCACTTCCGGGACAAAACAACCGCCGTAGCGGCCAAAATGGCCTTTGCCATTTAGTATGGCAGATTTATAGGTAGTTTCAATTTCTGTTAATTGCATAATGTATCAATGTATCAGTACGATGATACAAAGGTACGTGTCTTTTTATTAGACCACCAAACAATTGGGAAAAAAAGCATAAAATAGGATAAGGGAACTAAAAAGCAGGAGAGCATATAAGAATGACACACCAACAAATAAAAAAGCCGCTTAACTTTTCGTCAAGCGGCTTCATGTATAACAATCTTCCTACCGTGTTCTAATTTTTAAAAGTTCGTGTGCTGAACTCTTTTGATGATACAAAGATGGGGCTAATAATATTTACTAGTGGGGGACAATTGACAAGTGGGGTGAAATACTTTATGAACAGGTGAAATTGAGGGGTGAAATTATTTTCACGTTTTTTAAAGCCACTCAAACAGCCTTATTTTTATTGATCAGACCAATTCAATCTTCTCTATTTTTAATCCAGAATAAGAATTATCTGAGGCTTTGATATTAAGGAGCGGTGCATCATACAAGAGAATCTGGAGCATAGACATCAAAAAAGCCGCTTAACTTTTCGTCAAGCGGCTTCATGTATAACAATCTTCCTACCGTGTTCTAATTTTTAAAAGTCCGTGTGTTGGACTCTTTTAATGTTACAAAGATGCAGCTAACCAAATTAGAAAAAGCTACCCAATTGATAATCTATATGAAATACTGTATGAACAAGGTAAAATAAAGGATGAAATTATTTCCCCCCTTCAAAACCACGTAATAAATCCTAATCGACACTACCTAATCACCACCGGAAACGTCACGTCAAAATCAACATCTCCACCTGGGTTGGCGGCATTATTTTTATCCGTTGGCTCGTGGTAGAGTTTGATATTCACCGTACCAGTACCTGCTGCTTGAGTAGCCCATACAGAAGTAATACCAAAAGGTTTACCGTCGTCATCAGTATTCAGGTCTTTGATGACAAGGCTACCCAAGTTTACGTTATAAACAAATAAGTGCTCCTTATTTTCTCCTTCAATTTCCTCTGTTAAGTCAATTTCAGGAGTTACTGTGCGGTCATAGACGTGCAAGTGTCCTTTTAAATTACTCACATTAGGCGGAATTACAATCGAGTCAATGGAATTGGCCACCCCATCGCCATCGGTGTCATTCCAGAAGAATTTTTTATCAAAACCCGCTCCAGTGATATGGACTTCAATCGTAGTGATGTTTTCTTCGGCGGTTTTGTCGTCTTTTTTACAAGAGTTTGCAAAAAGTAGCGTACCCGCTAGCACTAAAAAAGTAAAAGAATTTTTAAAATGTGTCATTGTGTTGTGTATGTTTAAATGTTAAAAGATTTTTTTGATCCTGATCCCAATATTTACTCCAGGTTCATCCGCATAAAAGCGGAAAAAATTGAGGTATTCTCGATAGCGGGTATTGGTCAGGTTTTGGATAGAAATACCGATTTCAAGTGGTTTATCACCTCGCTTTATTTGATGTGAGGCATCAAGGCTAAAGGTGGTAAAGGCTTTGGGTGCGTCCTTCAACAGACCTGCATTGGGGATTCGCCATTGCCGCTGAACAGTATTGGCCATACAACGGATCGTGTTTGTATTTTGCGTCCATTTGAGGCCGTATTGGTACCGATCAGAAGGTATTAAGGGAAGCGGATCGCTGGTTTCACCTGTTATTTCGCCGGGGCGCAATTGCCGATCTGCGCGGATAATAGATGCCCGTGTTTCTAATGCCCAGTTTTTTAATATGGGCACAACAACCTGTGCATCAATACCTTGTAATACCGCATCGGCTTGCTTATAGTAGTAAGCAGGGAAAGGGCCACGAACAGTAATACGCACGGTATTTTGCGGATCTAGGTAAATAAAATCGCGGATTTGGTTGCGGTACACCGAAATATCTATTTGCCAGCCATTTGCTTTATTACTGGCATAATGTAAAGAAAGGTTCGTATTCCAAGCCTTCTCCGATACCAAAGCCGTATCGCCTTCTTCATAAGTCCCAGAGCCATGGTGAACACCTTTTGCAAAAAGTTCATAGACCGATGGCGGTCGCCAAGCATACCCCGAATGCAGCGTGATGGTGGTTTGTTGATTGATATTATAATGCAGTCCAGTAGTGCCCGATATATTACCAAACCGTACCGTTCTATTGATATCGCGTGCGCCATTGCCTTCCGTAAATACTCGACTTGCCCGCCCATCATAACGCATCCCCATTTCCCATTCCCAAGGTACATTATGCTTGCGCCAGCGTTCGTGTACCCAAGCACTAATACCATAACCATAATAATTGGGAATAAAAGCACCTCGATTGACATAATTAGTGGACTGACTCAATTGTATGCCGCCTTCGCTGTGCCAGTATTTTTGGCCTAAATAAGCCGCTTGCAGATCAAGGGTATTAGTCCATAAACGGAAAGCCACTTGTGCTTTATCTGCTGCCGCACCTGTTTTCCGAACTACATCATACTCACGCCGGTGGTTGAACTGGTGCGAAAATATACTTTTAAATCTCCAAAAATCACTGCTCCTAAAATTGACTTTATATTGAGCCGTATAATGCTTAACAGATTGGAAAGGCCGACCAATTGCCCACGAAAAACGGTCAATATTGTTCATCGGCGTATCCAATTGACTGGCCTGCAATATTTGATCGGCATTGCCCAAATGAGATGCTCGCAATACTGCAAATTTTTGTTCGTACCTCGAAAAACCAAACTCGTGTTTGATCTTAGCGTTTTGCTTCCATTCGCCCAAGGCCGCAATATTGAAGGCCATATGGCCTGAATTATAGAGCCAATAATCGGGTGTACGCATATTTCCACCCCGTTTTGCGGTGGTTTGTACTCTGGCTGCCCATTGCTCGTTTTTGCTCCGATAATCCACCGCAGATGCTGCAACACCACTCCAACCATTGCTAAAACCGCCCAATGCCGCCCAGCCGCCCCAACCTGCTTGGGTTCGTAAGGGTTCAGGTTCGAGTACAATAGCACCGCCCATCGCTCCTGCACCATATTTAACACCTAATGCGCCCTTTATGACCGAAATTTTGCTGGCCGAAAAAGGGTCAACTTCTGGCGCATGTTCGCTGCCCCATTGCTGGCTTTCCAGTACAATATCATTATTTACGATAGCAATCCGATTAGAATGCAGCCCTTGAATCACTGGTTTCCCTATATTAGAACCTGTTTGTAATACCGATACACCTGGAATCTGGCGCACCACCTCGGCAAGGCTCACCGCTTGTTTACTTTCCATCTCCAGTCGATCCACAACAGCAACGGATTCGGTATGCACCAAGGGCGCACTCCGGGCAGACACCACCACTTCTGAAAGGGTAGGATCTGCGGGAAATTGAATATCAAAGTACATTTCACCCACAATAGACTGGGCACTGTACTTTCTATTTAAATAATTGATTTCCAATGTATAAGAAACATTTGGGCACAAATTTTTAAATTGATATTGACCTTTTTCATCCGTGCGGGTACTCAACCCATATTTATGGATCGTAATATCGGCATACGCCAATGGCTGCTCAGCATCAGATGCCGTCACGATTCCCTCCAGTCTGGATTGACAGGTTTGGGCGTACGACAAAGGGGCGAAAACTGTGGTAAAAACAACCAACAGCCACGCGCTGAACGCCATGCCTTTGTGTAATGGCATGTTCGTAAAATAAAAAATAATAATGGAAAACGCTGGAGCACAGCGTTATGAAAAACAGGGTAATGGTTACACTAAACAGGGTGGCCCACGTTGACCATTAGCCGCAACTGTACGGGAAGAACGAGGCTCGGCAATAAGTATAAGTACCGAAAATACTGGTGCTGCACGTAATCCATCTAAATGGAACGCCCATTCAGGTAACACGTCGGCGCTCAGTACATAATCGCATAGATCGCAATTTTCGGTCAGGTAATGCGCATCGTGTAAGTGCGCCTTGCCATCGCGGACATCATCCCCTTGGTCGCATACGTGGAGCAATTCGTGGTGGTGCGCATCGAAAAGGATATGCAGCGGCTTGCTCGTCGATGACAAGATGGCCAAGGCCAATAATGCGTACGATAATACGCTGCGATATGTAGTACTTCTTTTCAATGTGCTATACCTGCCGCAAAATTAAGGAAAATGCTTCGATAAACGATGGTATTTCCAAAATTTAAAAATTACTAAGTCTTAAACACGTCTATTTTAATGTAGTTCATACGGCGCTCCGATGGTTTCGTAACATTTGGGGCGAATTGAAATCCGCCGCTACAATATGTGCCGAACCTACGGCGCTCCGATGGTTGCGCAAGATTGATGCGGATTGAAATCCGCCGCTGATCAATTAAATTTATACTTTTGCCCCATGCAAGCAGCAATTATCCATCAATGGGGCAATGCTTCCCAACTTGAGGTCACGGAAGTACCCCAACCGATTGTAGGTCATGGGGAAGTACTGGTCAAAATCAGTTTTGCCGCCCTCAATCCTATCGACTATAAAATGCGCAATGGTCGTTTTAAGTGGTTTATGAACCATGAATTCCCCAAAATACTTGGCCTAGAGGCATCTGGTCATATAGAAGCCTTGGGTAATGGTGTAGATGGCCTCCACGTGGGCGATCCCGTTTTTATTCATCCATCCAAAAAATTCCGTCTTGGGTGTTACGCACAATACAATACCGTCCTAGCATCTCAAGTATTTCGATTGCCCACAGATTTTGATCTCCTTCAAGGTTCGGCACTTACAGTTGCACCTGTCACCGCGCTGCAAGTATTGCGCGATCATGGAAAAACAACAAAAGGCAATACGGTTTTGGTCAATGGCGCATCGGGGAGTGTAGGGTTATGTGCTGTCCAAATTGCCAAAATGATGGGTGCGACGGTGGTTGGGGTATGTAGTGGCCGCAATATTGACCTTGTGCAATCTTATGGTGCGGATCGGATAATCGACTACACTAAAACCGATATTACCCAGTTAAAAGAACAATTTGACCTTGTTTTTGACTGTGTGAGTACACTCCAATTTAAAGCATGTAAAAGCATATTAACCCCTCATGGGCAATATATCAATTTGATGCTTCGCCCCTTAGATTTATTGTGGCAGCGTATTAGAAACCCATTTTTTAATCAAAAATTCCATACCGTACTCATGGCCTACCGCCCCGACGATATAGCGTGGGTGGTTCAAAAAATAGAACAAAAGGCGTTTCAAATACCGATTGATACCATTTATCCACTCAAAGATATTCAAGCAGCACATGAATATTTGGAAAGCGGTCGGGCAAAAGGGAAAATTTTATTGGAGATGTCGATCTAAAAAACAAAAATAGTTAGCCATTGGGCATGATTAAGGCGGTGGAAAAGCGTACTTTTGTCGCACTAAAACACACCAATTTCACAATTCATGCAACGCAAACTTTTTCTTTTAGACGGCCACGCCTTAGTATATCGTGCCCATTTTGCTTTTATTACCCGCCCTTTGATGAACTCAAAAGGTTGGAATGTTTCTGCTGTACAGGGCTTTATTCGATTTTTATGGGATGTGATTCAAAACGAAAAACCTTCTCATATTGCAGTTGTATTTGACCCCAAAGGCGGTACTTTCCGGCATACAGAATTTGCGGAGTACAAGGCCAACCGCGAGGCGCAACCTGAAGATATTTCATTTGCCATTCCTTGGATTACCAAAATACTGGAAGCCATGAATGTCCCTGTTGTGGTAGTCAATAATTTTGAAGCGGATGATGTAATTGGAACATTAGCCAAACAAGCCGAAAAAGAAGGTTTTGATACCTTTATGGTAACACCCGATAAGGATTTTGGTCAATTGGTGAGCGAGCATATATTCCTCTACCGTCCGGGGCGACAAGGGAATGAAGTGGAAATTTGGGGTGTAAAAGAGGTGTGCGAACGCTGGGGCATTCAACGCGTAGATCAAGTGATTGATATGCTGGGCCTCATGGGCGATGCTGTGGACAATATCCCCGGTTTGCCCGGTATTGGTGAAAAAACAGCCACTAAATTATTGGCCGAATTTGATAATATTGAAAACTTGCTGGCTTCTGCCGATAAATTGAAGGGCAAACAGCAGGAAATTGTTAAAAACCACGCCGATAAAGCCACTTTGTCCAAATGGCTCGCTACGATTGATGTCAATGCGCCGATCGAATTTAACGACAAACAATACGAAATTGAGCCGTTTAACCGCGATGCATTGATCGAAATTTTTAAAGAATTGGAGTTTCGTACCCTCGCCGATGCAGTATTGCGCAGCCCTTGGGCCGGCGGAAGTGGTGTAAAACCTGCACCAGCAGGCTCTGCGGCAGCCGCCAAACAGGCTGCTCCTAAATCAACTTCGGGTGGCGTACAAGGCTCATTGTTCGGTGATGATGATGCAGCCGCCGAAGATATGGCCACACCTGCCCGACAGTTGAATACCATCGACGATACGCCACACGTATATCATTTGGCCGAAACCAAGGAGAAAAGAGCCGATTTGATCGCGCTTTTGGCGGCATCCACGTCATTTGCTTATGATTCGGAGACTACCGCCTTGGATGCTACCCAAGCAGATTTGGTGGGTATGTCCTTCGCGCTCAAAGCGGGCGAAGCGTGGTACGTACCCATTCCTGCCGAACGCGATGAGGCGCAGGCCATTGTGGAGGAATTTAGGCCATTATTTGAAAATGAATCCATCGAAAAAATTGGCCAAAACCTTAAATACGATGCCATTGTACTAAAAAACTACGGCTGCGAACTCAATGGCCCTTACTGGGATACGATGTTGGCGCATTACCTCATTGAGCCGGAATTGCGCCATAATATGAATTATATGTCGGAAACCTATTTGGGGTATTCGCCAGTCAAAATAGAAACACTTATTGGTAGCAAAGGTGCAAAACAGGGCACAATGCGCGATGTGCCGATCGAAAAAATAAAAGATTACGCCGCCGAAGATGCCGATGTTACGATCCGTCTCCGCGATTTTTTGCAACCAAAACTCCACGAAAAAGGCGAAGACCTCGTGAAATTGTTCCGCGAAGTAGAAACACCATTGGTCAAAGTGTTGTCGGATATTGAATTTGCCGGCGTGCGGGTAGATCCTGATTTTTTAAAGACATATTCCAACGAATTGGTGGAATTGATCGTGGCCATTGAAGATAAAATTCTTAAAATGGCCGGTTTTAATTTCAATATTGCGAGTCCCAAACAAGTGGGAGAAGCGTTGTTCGATCAATTAAAATTGCCCTATCCCGGTAAAAAAATGAAATCGGGACAATATAGCACCGATGAAGAAATTCTATCGGAATTGGCCGTAAATCACCCTATTTGTGCCGAAATACTGACCCATCGCGGCATGATGAAACTCAAAAACACGTATGTGGATGCTATTCCGGCGCTGATTAATCCGCGGACAGGTCGGGTGCATACTTCGTTCAACCAAGCCTTGGCGGCAACGGGTCGATTGAGCAGTCAAAATCCGAATTTGCAGAATATTCCAGTGCGTACGGAAGAAGGTCGGCGCGTGCGTAAGGCATTTGTGCCGCGCGATAGCGACCATATTTTGGTTTCTGCGGATTATTCACAAATTGAATTGCGCCTCATCGCCGAAATTAGCGGCGATGTTGCCATGCTCGATGCCTTCCAGCAAAAACTGGATATCCACACCGCTACCGCTGCCAAAGTATATGGTGTACCATTGGAAGAGGTGACCTCGGAGCAACGTCGGGCGGCCAAAACCGTCAATTTTAGTATCATTTATGGCGCAGGTGCCAGCAATTTATCGCAGCAATTGGGTATCAAACGCAGCGAGGCTAAAGAATTGATTGACAACTATTTCCGCGAGTATGCCGGATTGCGCGATTATATGACCAATATCGTAGAATCGGCGCGTAAAAACGGTTATGTGGAAACACTGCTCGGTCGCCGCCGTTACCTCCGCGATATTGATAGCCGAAATGGCATGATGCGCTCGATGAGTGAGCGTATCGCGATCAATACACCCATCCAAGGCACCGCAGCAGATTTGATAAAAGTGGCCATGATTCATATCCGCGAGGCCATGATGGCGCAAGGTTTTAAATCGCAAATGATCCTGCAAGTACACGATGAATTGCTCTTTGATGCCCGTAAAGACGAGTTAGAGGCATTAAAAGCCTTGATTATGGACAAAATGACGAATGCTATTCCTAATTTGAAAGTGCCTATTTTGGTGGAAATTGGGTCGGGCGAAAACTGGCTGGAAGCGCATTAAATGATTGCACTCACCATCGAATCCCTCTGTACTGCCGCTGACTTGCTTGCGCAACGCGATCCTGCGCTTGCGCGGGTACTCGAGCGATATGGTTACCCGCCGCTTTGGGAGCGTGCGCCTAGTTTTGGTAGTTTAGTGCATATTATTTTGGAGCAGCAGGTTTCGCTGGCTTCGGCGCAGGCGGCATTTACCAAATTGAGTCATTTGCTCGACGGGCGTGTATTGCCGTCGTCTTTTTTGACTTTAGACGATCAAACACTGCGCGACGCGGGTTTTAGCCGGCAAAAAACGCTATATGCAAGAGGTTTGGCGGAAGCAGTTTTAAATGGTTCACTACTGCTGGATCAACTGTCCGAAATGGATGATGAGTCCGTTAAAACCACCTTGAAACAACTCAAAGGGATTGGTGATTGGACAGCCGATGTTTTCCTTACAGCATGTTTGTTGCGACCTGATATTTTGCCCAAAGGCGATATTGCGTTGTATGAAGCGTATAAGGT
>JBEAVK010000023.1:0-15566 GCA_041160955.1 Bacteroidota bacterium | reverse complement strand
TGCAACATATATTGTACAGACGTTGCACTGCAACATATATTGTACAGACGTTGCACTGCAACATATATTGTACAGACGTTGCACTGCAACATATATTGTACAGACGTTGCACTGCAACGTCTCTACGGATTCCGCCGATATTCCATCCAAACAACCCCCAAATAACCCAACATCAAAATACAATTGCCTAACAATGACAACCCTGTACCCGGCAACAATGGTTTAATCCATAGGCTCACAACATATAGTCCCAATGCGAGCCCCACAAACGCACCCATCCGAGCCAGCGGATAAGGCACCGGATGCAACACCCGACCCGTCCACCAAGTGGCCGCGCTCATAAAAATATAACAAGCCAAGGTAGCCCAAGCAGCACCCATATAACCCATCAGCGGCACCCACCAAATATTCAATAGCAAAGTCAGCAATGCCCCCAAAATAGCAATCCAGGCACCCGTCATAGTACGATCCTTCAATCGGTACCATACCGAAAAATTATAAAAAAGCCCCAAAAACAAGTTGGCCAACAGCAATACAGGCACTGCATCTAAGCCAGATTGGAATTTTTTACCCAAAAACCATTTAATAATATCCAAAAACAACAGAATACCCAGCATACCCACCGCGCCAATAATCGTAAACCATTTGGTAGAATCGGCTTGTAATTTTAAGGCATCCGCGTTTTGAGCCGTACGGAAAAAAAACGGCTCAGCGGCATAGCGGTACGCTTGGGTAAATAAGGTAATCATCATGGCCAGTTTGTAAGTCGCACTATAAATGCCCAAAGTCGCCATATTTTCCTTGGCAGTACCCGTTAATAAATACGGCATAACCGCCCGATCCAGCATTTCATTGGCAATACCTGCAAACCCGGCAATCATGAGCGGAGCCGCATAACGGATCATTTTTTTCCACAGTACCCAATCAAAATGCAGTTGAATACGCCGAATTTGAGGTAAAAGAAACAGCACCGTTACCGCGCTGGCGATCAAATTGGCCAAAAACACATAACCAACACCCACTTGAGGCGACCACACAGCATTGATCCAACTAAAACCCTGCGCTGCCGCCCAAGGGCAAACCACCAACCAAAACAAAGTAAAGAGAATATTTACACCAATATTGAGCAATCGAGCCGCCACAAAATGCCGAGGACGCTGCTCCAGCCGCAATTTTGCAAAAGGCAGTTCACACAAGCAATCCAGCCCAATAATCAGTGCAAAATAACGGATATACTCCGGGTGTGCTGTGTAGTTCAGCCAATCTGCGATAGTACCCGAAAATAAAAGAATACTCGTAACCAGTAGGGTAGTGCTACCAATCAGCGATAACATCGCGGTGGAATACACATTTTGGCGATCCGTTTGCTCATTGCCAAAACGAAAAAATGCCGACTCGAGCCGGTACGAAAAAAGTACCATGAGAAAGCCCGAGTAGGCATATAATTGACTAACAACCCCATATTCGCCAGGTGCAAATACGCGGGTATAGAGAGGGACTAATATTAAATAATTAATAAATCGGCCAATGATGCTGCTTAGTCCATACAAAGCAGTCTCGCCAGCCAATTTCTTTAACAAACTCATAGATTATGCCATTTCCTGCACAACCTCTGTTACTTCCGGTACCATACGCTTAAGCATACCTTCGATACCAGTTTTCAACGTCACTGTAGATGAAGGACAGCCGCTGCAAGAACCCTGCATTTGGACGTGCACCACACCTTTATCATACGATTTGAATTCGATATTACCACCATCGCTTTCAACAGCAGGTTTGACATACATATCGATCAAATCCTTTATTTTACGCGCAATTTCGCCATCTTCGCCTGTAAATTGACCAGCAACACTAGCGGCTTCTTCTTGAGCAGCAAATTCGGCGTAACCCTCTTTTACTACGACGCCATCTTGCTCGACATAGTTTTTGAGGAATTCTTTGATTTTTAACATAATATCGCTCCATTCGTAGTTGAATTCCTTCATAATGGTGACGTAATTATTGTTAAAATACACGCTTTTGATATACGGCAAAGCGAGTAAGCTATTGGCCAATGGACTCCATTCGGCGGCAATATCCGCGTCTTTGAAATCGGCAATACCTTTATATAAGAGGCGATTGGTAACGTATTTCAACGCCTCTGGGTTCGGGGTCTGCTCGGTGTAGAGCATGACCGGACTTTTAGTTATAGTTTCCATGTTTGTTAAAACACTCTTTTTTTAATTTTGTTGAAGACTAAAGAACGACAAAACAATAATTTATCATTTTTTGGCTGATTCCTTTCTACTCATACGGCCTATCTTTTTCTTTAAATAGCCCCACTATTTGCAGAAAAAGATACTTGTCTGAGTAAAAAGTTATCTACCCAAAAAGTGATAAATTATTGTTTTGTCGTTCCAAAGGTACAGCAATCAACCCAATATTTCTTCATCACCCAAGGTCGGGATGCCGACATCTTTAAAACCTTTGTCCAGCAAGAACGCTTTCCATGGCTCTTGGCGTTCGGCGGTGCCGTGTACCAACCACACTTTTTTGGCTGTATCTATTTGGTTTTTAATCACTTGGAACATTTCGGCTTGGTCGCCATGCGCTGAAAAACCATCCATGATTTCTACGCTGGCCAATACCTGTTTTTCTTGATTGAAAACATGAACAGATTTTGCTCCATCGCGTAATTCAGCACCCAAAGTACCCGGTGAGCAATAGCCTACCATCAAAAACGTACAACAAGGGTCTTCGATATTATTGGCTAAATGGTGTTTCACCCGACCAGCATTGAGCATGCCCGATGACGCAATGATAACGCAGGGCGCAGGGTTTTGGTTGAGTTTTTTACTCTCTTCTACATCACGGATATAAATGAGGCTATTGAACCCAAAAGGATTTTCATCGGTCAACATATATTCATGCAATTCTGCATCAAAACATTCGGGATGGTTGATAAATATTTCAGTAGCATTCACCGACAAAGGGCTATCAATATATACCGGAATTTCGGGCAAGCTGCCTGCTTTATGCAATTGATCCAGCATATAGGCAATCTCCTGTGTACGCCCCACCGAGAAAGCAGGAATAATCAATTTACCCTTTTTTTCTACACAAGTATGCCGAATAATCTCCAAAAAATGGTTTAATTCATTCGGTGCTTCATCGTGTAAGCGGTCGCCATAAGTACTTTCACAGATCAAATAATCCACCTCGGGTAGCGGTTGAGGATCGCTCAAAATAGGGCGATTAGGCCGACCAATATCACCTGTAAAACCAAATCGGATCGTTTTGTCCCCTTCCTGTATTTCCAAAGTAACGCTGGCACTGCCCAAAATATGACCTGCATCGCGGTATTGAACTTTTACATTAGGGTGTATATGAAACCAAGTATCGTAACCGGATGCCGAAAAAAATTGCATAGTGCGTTGCGCATCTTTTAGGGTATAAAGCGGCTTTTTTTCTACGTCCTGATTATTTTTCTTTTTATTATGGTACTGCGCGTCGCCTTCTTGTATCTTTGCGCTGTCCAATAACATAATGGTCGCCAAATCGCGGGTAGCATGGGTGGCATATATTTTTCCGGAGAAACCATCAGCGACCAATTTAGGAACACGACCAATATGATCTATATGAGCATGGCTAATTACCAAGCAATTTATTTCAGACGGATCGAATAGCCAAGATTCATTAAAACGTTCCATATCTTTGTCGCGACCTTGGTACAAACCGCAATCCAATAGAATTTTATACCCATCATCGAGTGTAATTAGGTGGCAAGAACCAGTAACTTCGCCTGCTGCACCGCAAAACTTGATCTTCATGTTTTGAATGTTGTATTTAAAACTGGCGGCAAGGTAAGCAAAAAATAAGAAGGCACGAGTAAAGTTTAACACAACATAATCATCGCTCATAACGCATCAGATAATGCCATTTATAGAAACGCCCATCAGTGGCCTCCTAGTTTTTGAACCCAAAGTTTTTTACGACGATCGGGGTTATTTTTTTGAAAGTTTTAATGCCCGCATTTGGCAAGAAGTAGGTGTGGACACGCCATTTGTACAAGACAACCAATCGCGTTCTACTGTTGGCGTGCTGCGTGGTTTGCATTTCCAAACAGGCGAAATGGCACAGGCCAAATTGGTGCGCGTCATCGAGGGCGAAGTGCTGGATGTTGTAGTCGATATCCGCGAAGGTTCGCCTACTTATGGCCAGTGGTACAGCATCCGTTTGAGTAACGAGAACAAACGCCAAATGTACGTTCCACGCGGATTCGCTCACGGGTACGTGGTACTCAGCGATACCGCCGAATTTGCCTACAAATGCGATAATTACTACTCCAAAGCCCACGAAGGCGGTATTAAATACGACGATCCCAATTTGGCTATTGATTGGGAATTTGATCTAGCACAAGTCATTGTGTCGGAAAAAGACTTGATTTTGCCCAATTTAGCGGATTTTTAAACGATATATTTTCCAGTATTACTTGAAATACTACATATTCGATACATAAAATGATTGTGTTAGAAAAAACAATTTCATATCCTCTTTATCAGGCATCCTGATATTCTTTTTGTGCATCATGCTAATTAAAGGTAACTATCTAGCCGCCACCAAAAAAATCCCGGATGGAATATATGTTTATAGGCTGAATATGGTAAATTGCCCAAATCCCGTAGGGATTTTATGTAAAAACGCGCAAAATAACATACATTTCCTACGGGAATTGAACCAGTTTTTTTCATTCCACCCTATAAACATACATTCCCTCTGGGAATTTGGGTGACGGCTGGATAGTTACAATTAAAGTAATGTCAAAATGATAAAAACGAGTCAACTTTTTTTCTTATTCAGTACCATACTTTGCTCTTTGAACACAATTAATGGTCAACAAAATGCTACTTCACCATCACGTGAAGACAATAAGTTTCGTATTATAAGTATTACTCCCGAAGTCTTATTTACGAGAGATTTTACGGTGCAAACATCTGCTATAGACGGAAGTAAAACTTATCCAAAAGGTTTTGGGGATGAAGTTTCTGCTGGAGCAATAATACGGTTTAAGACCAAAAATAACTTAAACTTCGAAACAGGTTATCGTTGGAAATTGCATTGGAGTACTTCCGAACTCCTTCCTTATTTCGGGTACGGTATTGTAATTGATGAATCGCACAGTGTTCCATTTAGGGCTATTTGGGAAAAACGAACAAAGAATAAAAGGTTGGGTATCAGCGCAAGTGGTGGCGTATTAATGAGTTATATGACCCATTCATACTCCGGTGGCGGTACTACAACTCTTTCAGGAATGTCCTTATCGGGGCCTCATACTTCTTCTATTACTTTTAAACCGCCGGGTAGTTCTACGCCTCGGTTAGTTCCATTTTTGGATGGTGTATTTAGGGTAGATTTTCGTTTTTTACGGCATTGGGATCTTACGCTGGGTTACGGAGGCAGCAAAGGCTTTTTAAATTTATCAGATGGGCAATACAATGTGACTAGCCCAACACAGTCTTTCCCTCCCTTATCAGGTACACTTGTCAATAAAGGTTCGTACCGATATATTATGTTGGGATTAGGTTGGATATTTAACAACTAAAAGGAAAAAAAATGAAGCAATTTCTTAAACTTCTTTCACTCTTTATTGCCTGCTTGCTCTTGTCCAATCAAGTAAATGGGCAGGAAAAAACAAACCATTCTTCGTCTAAGAAACTCTTTTTTTCGGCGGAAATACTGTTTGCAAGGGACTACACCAAAATGGTTTCCAGTGATGGTAACGAAACTTGGACAGCCTCTTATGTGCAGCCAGCCTTAAACGTGAATTTAAGGTTCAAGTCTTTTGATAATCTGCATTTGGAGGTCGGGTATCGTTATAAACAACATTTACACGCTTTCACTCATGAAAAACTTCAGTCTTTCTCAGGTGATCTTATCGCAGAGAGTCATAGCCTTCCAATGAGAATGGTTTGGGAAAAAAGTACGCGAAATCGACGTTTTACCTTTGCTATTAGTGGCGGGGTAATGGCTAGTTATCTATACGGGGCGTATAGCAGAGGTACCCTAGGAATTGGAGTAACATTACCCACGGGTGCATATACCAGTGCGGTCTTTTTCGAGGACAGGGTTCGTAACACGCCTCATTTTATTCATTTTTTGGATGGCGCGGTTAGGTTAGACTTTAGGGTTTTTAAATCGCTTTATTTTACCCTTGGTTATGGTGCAACCAAGAGTTTTTATAATCTATCAGAAGGTAGTTATACCGTAACGGGGCCGTCCTTAGCAGTGCCGTCTTCGGGAAAAGTTTTCCAAGTAGGTTCTTACGACTATTGGTTACTTGGATTAAAATTTCCTCTATCTTTTCATAAGTATGGCAGTTAACAACCCCGTTACGATATACCATCACTCTACCTCAAAAAACGATAAGTTGCCTTCAATAATAGCACATTTCGCGCTTTTTCGTCAAAAACATTACCAAACAAACTCCTTACCAATGGCGTATCCAAATCAGAATAAGCATTTGGAACGCTACCTTGCGACCATACCAAAAACAGTTCTGATCCGGGGATGTATTCCCAACGAATCACCAAATTGGAACGGAACTGTATAAAATTAAAATCGGGTTTGTCAAACGCGTAATCGGTACTGCCATCGCCGTTTTCATCTATTGAAAACACATCGTTTTCGTTTTTGATTTCTGTGCCGTTATACCGGTGAAAACGTTCATCGTATTGCGCGTGCAGCGGATTGGTTACATAGCCATAGTTTTGGTATTTAGCCCTAAAAATAAACGGTTGGCCATAGTATTGGATCGTCAAATCAGGGGTAATATTATACGATAAACGAGCCGTTAGCGAAAAACTGCGTTGATCTACTTCACTCACAATAGTGCGTTGTTGGCCAGCAAAACTGGTTTCACTTACAAATTGATCCTGTTTGCGCCAAGAACGACTGTATCCTGGGTTGATACTCACCTGCATCGCGTTGATGGGCTGAAAACTGGCATAAATACCTATATTTTGTTCCCTCACCGTACCTCCAAAGCCCCACGCTTGGAAACTATTAGCCCCAAAAGATAATTTTTTGCGCTCATCAGAATTGAGATAGATAAAATTACCTACACCCGAAGGCCTGCGCAAGGACGATCCGCCACGCAGCGCATTATTGGAAATATCGAGGGTATTAAAGGTAAGTCCCGATCCGAGCCGCCAGTTGTTTTTGAACCAGCCGTGTATATTGGTATTGTAAGCTGTATAAAGATGCCGCCCGCCAAAATCCCAACGCGCCCAATGGTTATAATTGATACGTGCATTGCGGAAAATAGAGAATGGTTTTTGGATTTGGTAACCCGCCCAGGTAAAATGGTTGATTTCGTCGGCGGTTTGTAGGAAACCCGCGTCGTTGAGTTCCAGTTCTGGTGAACGCCAAGTAGCACCCGTCTCAAATTTGAATATACCGCCCCGTTTGTTTTGCTTGCCACCGATTTTGCCAAATCGTAGTGTACCACCCGTCCCTGTCAGTGCAGTTCGGTTAGAGTCCACTTCTAGGTGCGAAGCATTCGTACGCTGAAAAAGATGCTCAAAAGCGGTTTGTGTATTCAAAATAGCCTCTTTTGTACCTTGAACTTGGCTAAAAATCGCATTTCCACGCACAAACCACGCCCTATTGTTCCAATAATGCTGAAAATCTAACCCGCCTGAATAAGCAGCGCGGTGTAGCAAATCCATACCCGGCTCGCGGTTGACCGCACTAAAAACACCGCCAATAATGGTATTGCCTTGGTTATAATCTTTCATCAAACGCCCTAAAAAGAAATTGGTCAAAGGCTCTACTAATTCCTTTCGGCGTTCGCCATTTAGGTCAATATTGGAGTATTCGCGTTGGGTAACGGTCTCCAAAATTCCGATGGATAGTCCTTTTGAGGTTTTGCCACTAAACTTTGCTGCACCTAATATAGATGTATTTTGTGGGGTGAAAGCAAATTCGCCATTTTTCAAATTGGGCGAGCCATGCGGCGCACCACCAATGCGACGAGAATAAAATAAAAGATCGCTATCGTAATCGCCGCCTGCTTCGGAACCAGTGAGTTGATAATCGAACAAATTACGACTTTCTACAAAAAACGGTCTGCGTTCTTGGAAAAATACTTGATAGCCATCCAAACGCACTGCTCCCGGGTCTGCTTCCACCTGTCCGAAATCGGGATTGATGGTAAAATCCAAAATAAGATCGCGGGTGATACCCACTTTGCCGTCAATACCTACCGTAAGTTTATTGTTAGAACCATCTAAAAACGGGTTACCTACTTCTTTTTCATAGTGGTCAGTTTGCGCCACGATGTATGGAGCCAGTTCGATTTGTTTGTTATTGGGCAAATTCCGTAACCCGTGCAACTCTCCAAATTCGCTGACCCAACCAGCCGCGTTTTGCGGAATATTTTGCCAAGTAGAACGTTCTTCTTTTCTAAAAATACGCCGTTGTACTTGAAAACCCCATACAGGTTCGGTTTGGCTGCCGTAACGCAATTGGCTAAATGGAATTTTAATTTCGGCTGTCCAGCCCTCATTGTCCACCTGAGAGGCACCGTCCCAAACAGGATTCCAACTATCATCCCAGTTATTGCCGTTGTTGGTGACGTATTCGTCGCCGCGCACGCCACTAACGGAAAAAGTAAAGGAAAATGCCGTCCTAAGGTCGTGATAACTGTCGATATTGATCTCAATCCAATCGCCGGGAAACTGGTCGCGACGGCTCATGCGCCGGATAATACTATCAGGAGCGGAGTCGTAGCAGCGGTAACCGACATAGAGAAATTTATCGTCGTACACGATTTTGAATTTAGATTGGAGCGATGGGGGAGTGCCTTGGTCGGGTTCTCGTTCGATAAATTCGCCGCTCCATTCCACGTTATCCCAAGCGGGATCATCGAGTTTTCCATCCAGCGTAATCGCCGATTTTTCAATAGCAAGGGTATGGTATTGTCGTTTTTCAATGGGTTGGTTTAATTGTGCCGACGTTCGGGAGGGCATCAAAAAAGCAAGGGCAATCATTAATGTTACATAGCGCATAAGCAAAAAGGTATGAGTGGTGATCGTGTGACCACCAAAGAGTGAGTTGTTTAAAAAAAGTTGCAGGGGCGAACCTATGTAGCGGCGAACCTATGTGTTCGCCCAAAACGGGCGGACGTGTCCGCTCAAATGGGCGGACACGTAGGTCCGCCGCTACTTTCCATTTTTTGAATAAATGCCTTTATTTCGGCCAATTCCTCCGGTGTGGTATCGCCAGTACCGAGTGCACGCAGTACCAATGATGAAGCAGAACCACTAAAAGCAAGATCGACCATACCCCGTATGACCTGGTCTTGCATCTGCTCCTGCGGGTGTGCAGGCGTATATGTGTGGATATGCCCGTTGATTGTACGCGTGAGCAGCCCTTTATCCAGCATAATCTGCATGAGTTTGAGCGTAGAGGAGTAATTGACATCTCGTCGCTGCTCATTGAGTACTTCGTTCACCGTGCGCACGGTAGAAGCCCCTTTTTCCCAAAGCACTTGCAGTATTTCCAGTTCCGATTTGGTCGGCTCGGGTAACTGTTCCGATGTTGTGTTACGTGGTTTCATGGTACAAAAGTAGGTAGGAAATATTTCGTAGGAAAATTTTCCTAGGTAAAATATTGAATTTATTTAATTTTAATTTGTAAAATATTGATTTAAAATTTTTTATACAATTAATCAATTGCTACAAATATTGCGGTGCGCTGCACCTCCACAAGTTTGCTACAAATTTGCAGATTTGATCCTAATTCATTATTTTTTATACCTTACCCAACCGCGATTAGGTAAAGCTCGTTAACCCTAAACACTAAAGATTAAGCTATGAAAAAAAATACACTGTTTACATGTATAACAATTATTCTTATGGCAACAGCGTGCAAAGATAAAACAGAAACAGTTTATTCCGACTGCCTGGAAGAGAAAATTGAGGCATTCAAAAACGAAGAAAGTACGCAACGTATCGTAAAAATTACGAGGCCAGATGGAAATTTGTATTGGTTTGTCGGAGGTGCGATAGATGCAGGATACGAGATGGTGAATGAAGACTGTGAATTGGTTTGTATTACGGACTGTGAATGCGATGGAAACGTTATAATTATCTGTGATAGCACCCACCTCGATTTTCCGCAGGAAACGATTTGGGAGCGGTAGTTAAGGTTTTAATACAGTGTAAAATAAGTTTTTTTATGCCTTGAAGTCTCTATTTTTAGCATATTTGTAGCGGTTGGCCGACCCAGAATGGGTCAAATGTTTATAGCAAAATCGCGGTTTCAATACGCGTGCGACCCTGTAGGGGTCGAATGTAATACATGCCACATTGCTCTATAAACATTTGACCCATTCTGGGTCGGTTACACCTTCTAAATATAAAAAAACTTATTTTACAGTGTATTAAAGAACGTGATAATAATAAATTTTCACGTTACTCAATATTGAAAACGAATAAAAGTATTGTAAAGGTTGGGTTTGAAAACAAATATACTTAAAGGGCAAAATTAATATCAATTAAGTAATATGCCATCATTTTCACGCATTTCAAAGCAACAAAATTAATTTTACACAGTCTTTCTCGTAGAAAAGGGGGAAGAGGGGGGAAGAGATGTGTATTTGGAATTTAACAAAAAACATACCAAATTACACGATCTATTCATTTTTTTTGCTCAAGTCTTATGCCCATCACTTATATTTTCTGATGAAATTAGACATAATTCGCCGTCTTGCATTAGTTTTGCGGCAGTTTTTTTTTATCCAGTACTGACTACCGCGGTGGTTGGTGCTGGTTTTATGCACAAAACTTTAAACAAAGTATTGAAAATCAACAGTATATGAATTCGTTTAAAACATTGAATAACGTAGCGGGCTGGATTGTGTTTGCTATTTCTGCACTTGTACTTGGCTTTGCAGCCGAACGTACTGGTAGTCTTTGGGACTGCGGTGAGTTTATTTCAGGTGCTTACAAATTGCAAGTAGTACACCCGCCTGGTGCACCAATCTTTCTATTAGTAGGTCGTATGTTTGCATGGGTGGCTACGCTACTCTCGAGTGACCCAACCATGATTGCGTTTTCTGTCAATCTACTTTCGGCACTAAGCACGGCTTTTGCAGGTACTTTTATTTGCTGGAGTGCCACTATTTTAGGTCGCTTGGCCTTAGTGGGTCGCGATGGCGAATTGAGCAGTGGTCAATCTTTTGCATTGGCAGGTGCTGGCATTGTTGCGGGTTTAACCACCGCATTTTGTTCTTCTATTTGGTTTTCGGCAGTAGAAGGCGAGGTGTATGCCATGTCCACCTTCTTTACGTGCCTAACCCTTTGGGCCACCCTAAAATGGTATCAATTGCCCAATACGGCTGATGCCGATCGGTGGTTGGTTTTTGCAATGTTTGGTGTTGCTTTATCCATGGGTGTACACTTATTGAGTTTGCTTACCTTCCCAGCGTTGGCCATGTTTTATTACTTCAAAAAGGCTAAAAATGTATCCGTTATGGGTACTTTGAGTGCTGCATTTGTGGGGGTATTGTTTATTGTAGGCATTCAATATTTTATCATAACAGGCATCCCTCGTTTTTGGGCATTTTTTGATAAATTATTTGTCAATAGTTTTGGTTTGCCATTCTACTCTGGTATAGTTGCGGTATTGGCTATTTTTGGAGCGGTTATTTATTTTGGTTTACAGTATGCTCGTCGCACCAATAATGGTCTTTTGCAACGCTTAATCGTAGCCGTAGGATTGGTGACTATTGCGTATTTCTCTTATGGTACAGTGATTATTCGCGCCATAGCCAATACGCCAATCAATATGAACGATCCATCGGATCCGATGCGCTTGTTGCCTTACCTCAACCGCGAACAATACGGCGAACGCCCATTGTTGTACGGCCCAGATTTTGATGCAAAACCAATTGATGTGATTTCGGAGCCACGTTATGGTAGAGTAGGGGACAAATACTCGGTTGTAGATGAAAAAGTAGATTATGTATATCCTTCGAATAGCAAGGTTTTCTTCCCGCGTATGAGCGACTATTCACAAGGTCGCCCAAAAATTTATCGCGACTGGATTGATAAAAAAAGCGGTGCAATTTCAGTTGCCGACCATTTTGAGTTCTTTTGGAAATACCAAATCAAATGGATGTGGTGGCGTTATTTTATGTGGAATTTCTCGGGTCGTCAAAATGGCGACCAAGGCTATTATTCTTGGGATCCTAGTGCGGGTCACTGGATCACGGGTTTTGATGCCATTGATTCCAATTGGATCGGTAACCCAGAAGCCTTACCCGAGTTCCAAAAAAATATCAATCAGGCCAATAACAAGTACTATATGATCCCATTCTTATTGGGCTTGTTTGGTATGTTCTTCCATTATAAGCGCGCCCCGCGCGATTTTGCCGCTTTAATGTCGTTGTTTATCATTACAGGTATTGGTATCATTGTATATTCTAATCAACCACCCAACGAGCCACGCGAACGCGATTATGTATTGGTTGGTTCGTTCTTTACGTATGCGATTTGGGTAGGTATGGCCGTTCTTGCGCTGTACCAATTACTGGCCGAAAAGGCAAAAATGAGTGGTATTGTACCCGGTGCACTTGCAACAGTGGTGGGTCTTGTCGCTCCATTCCTAATGGTAACCCAAAACTGGGACGACCACGCACGCGCAGAGCATACAGGTAGCCGCGACTACGCAAAGAACTTCTTAGAAAGTTGCCAACCCAACGCTATTATATTTACCTACGGCGACAACGATACTTACCCGCTTTGGTATTGCCAGGAAGTGGAAAATATCCGCACCGATGTCCGTGTCGTGAACTTGTCCTTGATTGCAGTAGATTGGTATATCAACCAGTTGCGCCGTAAAGTAAACAATTCTGAGGCGATCAAAATGAGTATCCCTGCGGAGCAAATACGTGGTTTCAAACGGGTACAAATCCCTTACACCACTGAACCAAACAAAGCAAAAGAAATGAGCCTCAAAGATGTGGTGAAATTCTTAGGTGAAAACCACCCTATCCCTTCTGGAGGTAGTGGTGGTCGCGATTTTGACTCTTATTTGCCTTCGCACTTGATGTATATTCCGGTGGACAAAGAAGCGATTTACAAAAATAATATCGTGGCGCGTGGCGATTCCACGCGTACCGTAGTAGATACGATCCACATGAATTTGGGTGAAAAAACCACCTATATCATTAAAGATCAATTGGCAATCATGGACATTATTACTTCTAATATTTGGGATCGCCCCATTTATTGGGCTGTAACTTGCCGCGAAGACCGCTTGATGGGCTTGGAAGATTATCTCCAATTGGAGGGTCTTGGACTTCGTTTGGTACCTGTAAAAGGTCGTAGTCAACCAGAGTATGGTATTGTAGGGTCAGGTAACGTGAATACGGATTTGGCTTTTGATAATATTATGAATAAATGGGCTTGGGGTAATTTTGATAAAAAGCACTTGTTTGTAAATAAATCGTATTTGCCAAGTTTGCAAACCATGAAACTCTCCATGATCCGCTTAGGCCGCCAATTGGTGATCGAGGGCAAAAAGGACAAAGCCGTAGCACTTTCCGATAAGTTCTTCGAGGCATTCCCAACCATGAACTTCGCGCACGACCAGTTCTCTGCCTATATGGCCGATAATTACGCTCGCGCCGGGAACAACGAAAAAGCAGCAGCCAAAGTCCGCGAAATTGCACAACAAGCACAGGAACAATTCCAATACTATGATGCACAAGAGCCAAAATTCAAAACGGCTTACAAGCAAGATATGCAGTTCCTAATGGGTACGGTACAAACCCTGATGGGTACTGCCGCCCAAATGAAAGACCAAGCATTGATGCAGGAATTGGAAAAACAGTTCGAAGCGTATATGCCGAAAATGCCGCCAGGCGGGAACCTGGGGCAGTAAATGATCGTTTTGGTGCATTTGCGAGGCGCGAGTTACGCGAGAGAGGACACGGATTAGACACGGATTTTTATAGGTAAAAGCAGGAAAAATCCGTGTCCAATCCGTGTTAATCCGTGTCCTATCTATCAATCCAATTAATTATCAAATCCAAAATAGTATTAACATTCACATGCAACGCACAAAAATTGCAGCATTGCTCCAAACGGAGCCTATTGGAACAGCAGTACAGGTGAAAGGATGGGTAAAAGCCTTTCGCAACAGTCAATTTATAGCATTAAATGATGGCTCTACAGCCAATAATATACAAATCGTTGTCGATAGCGAAAACACAGATCCCGAATTGCTCAAGCGCATCAAATTTGGTGCAGCCATTGGTGCCATCGGTACAGTGATTGAGAGCCAAGGCCAAGGCCAAAAGATCGAAATTAAAGCATCGGAAATTACGATTTATGGCGACTGTAATCTGGAAGAATATCCATTGCAGCAGAAAAAGCAATCCTTGGAGTTTTTAAGGGAAAAAGCACACCTGCGCTTCCGTACCAATACATTCGCTGCGGTATTCCGGATCCGCCACGCGTTGGCTTTTGCGGTGCATAAGTTTTTTAACGATCGTGGTTTTTTCTATTTGCACACACCTATTATCACCGCCAGCGATGCCGAAGGTGCAGGTGAAATGTTCCGCGTAACTACCTTGGATGCGCAAAAACCACCTTTGGACGAGCAGGGCGCGGTTGATTTTTCTAAAGATTTCTTTGGCAGATCGGCTAATTTGACGGTTTCGGGACAATTGGAAGCCGAATTGGGTGCAATGGCTTTGGGCGAAGTTTATACATTTGGCCCTACTTTCCGCGCCGAAAACTCCAATACTACCCGCCACTTGGCCGAGTTTTGGATGATCGAACCAGAAGTAGCCTTCAACGACCTCAACGACAATATGAACCTCGCAGAGGATATGTTGCGTTATGTGATAGCATACGCCCTCGAAAATTGCAAAGATGATTTGGCGATATTAGAAGCGCGTTTGATCGAAGAAGAAAAATCCAAACCACAAGACCAGCGCAGTGAACTGACTTTGACTGAAAAATTGCGCTTTGTGACCGAAAATGATTTTGAACGCCTGACTTATACCGAAGCGGTGGAGATTTTGCGCAATTCGACACCGAATAAAAAAGGTAAATTCCAGTATCCAATTGAGGGCTGGGGTGCCGATTTGCAAAGTGAGCACGAGCGTTATTTGGTAGAAAAGCATTTCAAAAAACCCGTGATCCTCACTGATTACCCATCGGCCATTAAGTCGTTTTATATGCGCCTCAACGATGGTACCGAACCGGGCAAAGAAACAGTGCGGGCGATGGATATTTTGTTCCCCGGCATCGGTGAAATAGTAGGTGGATCGCAGCGCGAAGAGCGTTACGATGTGTTACTGGCTAAAATGAAAGCCATGCATATCCCCGAAGAAGAACTCTACTGGTACTTGGATACCCGCAAATTTGGTACTTGTCCACATGCAGGTTTTGGCCTTGGTTTCGAGCGTTTGATCTTGTTTGTGACCGGTATGACCAATATCCGCGACGTGATTGCGTTCCCGAGGTATCCTGGTAGTGCGGAGTTTTAGTCGTTAACAAAATTGGGTAGAT
>JBEAVK010000225.1:0-6956 GCA_041160955.1 Bacteroidota bacterium | reverse complement strand
AATTGTATAGCGGAAGTGATTGTGATAACTTAACTTCATTGTCCTGCACCAATCCCTATTACGCCTTGATTTGGAATGATTTGGTTGTCGGCAACACTTATTTTGTTCGCATTTTTAGCCTTCAAAATACTGCTTTAGATTTTACTTTATGCATCCTAGCCCCGCCACCGCCGCCCGCCAATGCAGTTTGCTCCGCTGCTATTGAACTCATTCCAAGTCAGGATATGAATTGTAGCCAACCAGTATCGGGTACTACTGGCGGCTTATCTTGGGACGAAACTACTGGAAATTGGGTATCGGGTACCAGTCTTTGGTATCAATTTACGGCCACAAGCAATGCGCATGTGGTTGAATTACAGCATGTTGTAGAGTTGTATGGTTATAATTATGTCCAATTATATCTCTACGAAGGGACTTGCGATGGATTACAATTATTGAGTCATAGCAATAAAGTGATCAATAGTAATTTAGTACCCGGCCATGTCTATTATGTCAATGTATATGGCGGCTCTAATGCGGCTTACAATTTTGATCTATGCGTACTGACTGTCCCGCCGCCAACCAATATAACCTGTCTGGAGGCAAAACCATTGCAAGTATGGCCAGCCAATTGCGAAGCCGCTACATCAAGCGTTTTGATGGGGGGAGGTCCTTATTATCCGTATTATTACAACGGCTGTAATACCATTAATTCGGCTTGGTTTAAGTTTGAAGCGACTTATAGTACCCATTTTATTACTGTAGATCAAACGGCACTCGAGCATATTTTCTCTGGACTAAAGTATGAACTCTTTGTGGGCGATTGCGACCAATTGACAAGCATAGGGTGCTATCCTAAGTATTATGAACCTCATTATCAGTACTTTAACCCTGGAACTACCTATTATGTGCGGGTAGGTTCGGAAGAATCACAATCTGCCTTGTTCGATATTTGTATCTCTACACCACAGCCTGATTTGAATTTATACGACTACCAATTACCCGACAACTGTACAACGGGGGACAATGAAACACTCAAACTTTGGATGTTTAATAGTGGTGATAAAACCATTGATATCGGAGCGGCATCGATAAGCCTTGCCATCAATGGAGCGAATACAGGTAATTACGGCCCATTCTTCAATACTACTATGATTGATCCGGGTAGTTATGAAGTGGTTGATCTGACGGGTTTGGATTTGTCCAACAATGGTGCCAACCAAATGGAGGCTAATGTTGCTTTACAATACGATAGGGATCTAACCAATAATACCCTAAAAATATCTTTTACAGGCCAAAATCTGATCAATTATTATGCAGATGGAGACGGCGATGGTTATGGAAATGCTGCGCAATCGTTGGTTAGTTGCGTTCCCATAGATGGATTCGTTGCCGATAATACCGACTGCGATGATACCGATTTTGATATACACCCAGGTGCTACGGAGACCTGCAACGGCATCGACGATGACTGTAACGGACTGGTAGATGCCGATGACCCTAATGTGCAAAATACCCAAACACTGGTGCTCACTTGCCCCGATAATATCATAATGGAAAATAATACGGGAACGTGTAGTGCGCTCGTCTATTATGAATTGGTGGCTACGGACAATTGTGCAAATACGCTGACACAAGACAGTGGATTGCCCACCGGTAGTTTATTCCCTCTTGGGACAACACTCAACTCATTTATCCTCACCGATCCTAATGGCAATCAAGTCGCTTGTAACTTTACCGTTCAGGTAAAAAAAGCCGCAGACCCAGATTTACAGTACGCTTATACCGTAATTGGTTTAAACGATGTATTAATGAGGGACAATACGGTGTTTTCTGGCGGTGTAGGTATTGTAAATGCCAATAAAAAAGCGCGTCTTCAAATCGGTACAACCGTCACCGGAGCCAATTCATTTGTCAAAGCTCCTATCCTCGAACTCCAAGGCGGCAGCCAAGTGACCAAGTACTACAATGGGCAAGTACCGGCTGCGTTATTACCAGATTTTCAAGCCAATACCACGCCAAGCAGCAACAATATCTCTATTCCTGCCAATAGCAATGCTGTTACCCTCGGGTTGGCCAGTTACGGTAATATCGTAGTAGGTGCTGGGACAACGGTAATTTTTTCTGGTCAATCCACGGTATTAATCAAGGAATTGACCATAAAAGCGGGTGCCATCATCCTGTTCGATCAAAGCACAACACTGTTGGTCAATAAAGGTATAGCCATCGCAGCCAATGCTGATATAAACCCAGGTGGTAGCCAATTGGTACAATGTTTTGCGGCTGGAAATGTGACCATTGAACGTGGTTGTGATATTTTTGCCCATATTTATACGCAAAAAGACCTTTTATTGGAAAAAGCATCTGTTTTTGCACCTACCAATATGACAGGCAGTTTTATTGCATTCAACGTATATGCACCAGAGTTTGTGCAGTGGAATTGGGACGAAAACTACTGCCCAACTGATCCTGGCAGACCTGCAAGCCAAGCATCGGAGCGCATAACGGAGGATAAGATAACACAATCAAATGGTATGCAGATCACTCCGAATCCAGCGTCCTCTAAAGCGCAAGTATCTTTTGAATTGAAAGAAGACACCCCCATAACAGTACAACTGATGGATGCCACCGGGAGATTAGTTCAAACGACGCAAATAAATGGCGTAAAGGGCAATAACCAAGTGATGTTACAATTATCAAAATTATCAGAGGGGTTATACACGGTACAAGTGCGTGGGCAAGGATACCAATCCATCGGGAAATTGGTTATTTCGTACCCGTAGAGCCGTTGCACTGCAACGGCTACCACCCCAAAAAATACCAAAAAATACCAAAAAAATACCAAAAAAATATCAAAAAAATACCCCCCAAAAAAAAATACCCCCCCCCAAAAAAAAAATTATTATTGCGTAAATATCTAGAACAAAGGAGCCGTTGCACACCGCAACGGCTCCCCTAATCTCCATTTCCTTTCAAAATATTTCACAAAAAATAAAAAAAAACGGTTACAAAACAGATACCTCAAGGATAAATGTAAAAAACAAACGCCGTTTTATTATTAAATAATGCGAATATTGGGTTGAGATTCCTAAGTGGCTGATTTTCAATACTTAGTCATACGATGACTCGAAGTCATCGTATGACTAAATATTGAAAATCAAGTGAGTGCGTGAACCCAATATTCGCATAAATAAGCAATAATATTATACCGATTGTGAGATAAGGGCGGTTTGTGCTTCCCAAGCACCATCTGATATGCCAAATTTGGACAATACCTACACGTTTAGGATCTATCCCAATCCAAATCCGGGCAGTTTTACCCTCGAACCACCTCAACCAGCCGATGCAAATATGTCGTTCCGTATCACAGACCTAACTGGTCGGTTAGTATTGGAACAACAGGCTGATATCGGTAGTGAACAGCAGTATATCCAGCAAATATACGCGCCAATGGGCTGTATTTTTTGCAAGTAATTGTAGAGAGTAGGGTAGTGGCAATAGCAAAATTTGTAAAACAGCAATAAAGACATTAAGAACCTTTGAGATAGTAGAGTGCCCGGGTCGTTGCAAGTAGTTTGCGATGGCCCGGTTTTAGTATCCAATCGCACCAACCAAAATAAAACTTGCCCAAAAAAAAGGATGTCCTGTATGGGCAGGATTTTCTTTCAAGTAGGCTCTTTTGGCTGCTGCCAGTGCTTTGTTTTTGGGTTGGCCTTTTTGAATTTCTTGGTAAAAATAGTCCATCAATATTAATGTAGCATTATCGTTTACGCTCCAAAGCGATGTTGCCACGCTTTTCGCACCCGCATACGAGAATGCACGCGCAAGGCTCACAACTCCTTCGCCTTGGTAGAACTCACCCATGCTAGTTTCGCAGGCCGAAAGTAACACCAAGTCAGCATTAAGGGTAAGGCCATAAAGGTCGCTTACATACAAAAAACCATCTCTGATACTATCTGTCGTACTTTGAAAAACGAGGTAAGAAGCAGCACCTTTTTGGTCATTTGCTTTGCCGTGTGTAGCAAGGTGAAGCACCCTGTAATCACCTGCTTCTTGCTTAAAACGCTCCAAAGTAGCCTCGTTTCCAAGATAAACTACACTTTTTTCGCTCATACTCTTTTGAGCAAGCAATACTTCCGATCCAGAAAAAGGAAGGGGCAAAAAGGCGTTTCGCCACCCTATTGCTATGTCCGATGGTTGGGATAATTGCGTATTACTGTCTGTAAAAAATGGGGCAAAGGCCAATAAGCCACCCGAAGGTTCGCGTAAATGCTTTTTTAGGGTCATTTGTTGCAACATGGTGGCAGAATAGGTATAACTAAATACATTTTTATGTGCTAAAAAAGGATAAATCTTGAAATTAGTCAAGTCCTTTGGTGTATTAGAAAGCAGGGTCTCAAAAGGTAAATAATTCAATATCCCATCCGGAACAATCACTATTTCGGTATGCAGCCAAGCAGCCACTGGCAAAATAAGTTTTTGGTACAATTGGTGCGCAGCAGCGGCATATTCCCGGACAGACGATTCGTACAGCCCCGGCGGCGGAGCAGGTGTAAAGTGGTAAGACGTGATACCTTGCCGTAATTTTGTAACCCACTCCGTCAGCGGAAAATCGCAGGGGACAGCCACGACACGACTCTTGTCTTTATTCACCACAAATATGTATATCGCGCTATCGCCAATAAAATATTCCAGTAAGGTTTGGTCGGTAGCCAATAAGTATTGGGTTTGTTCCAGCGTAATATTGTCATAAGCATATTTAAGGTGGTAATAACTCGGATAGTCTTGTTCTAATCCTTGGAGGAACTGGCGATAAGAATTTTGTTTGTCCAAGTATAGCCCATTCTTTTCCAATACCTGCACATGATTGAGCGGCAAACCTTGATCGGCCGTCAATTGCATCTTTTGTTTTTCAAGTTCGATCAAATCCTGTCTGAATTTTTTCTCTTTTTCCAAAGTATCTTTTGGCAAACCCGAAAATGCCAAAGCATTGGATGCTTGAGCAGTGACAAAAAGATCAAAACCATGCATGGTTTCACTCAATTGCCAAGCATGCTCCAAAGCAGAGGGATCGCCTTGTGCGCTTAGGATCATTTCGACCGAAATCGCCTGTTCAAAAATACTATTCGCGGCATTTAACCATTTTTTTCTTTTAAGTACAGATTCTTCAAAGCGGATCATTTTATCCAGCAGGTTTTCTGCACGTTGAAAATGTGTCCGGCTCTGTAACAAATGCTCAAGATGTCCACTACTGCGGTACATCGCTAGGTAAGTATTGGCCATGCCGCTCTCAGATTGGTAAATTTTGGCATTATCCAAGCCAAAAATATTGTTCCATATATTTTGAGCGGTATCAAATGCTTCCAATGCTACGTTAAAATTGCCTTTTGCGGTTTGCGCCCTACCTAGTCCCACAAATACCGTAGCAATTTCTGAATTGTCGCGTTTGGCGGCTTTGCGCTTCAACTGAACGGTTTGCTGATACATCTCAATACTGCGGTCGTAGTTTTTTAAGGCATAGTGTACCTGTGCCAAATCGTTGGTAATATAGCCATAATCTGGGTGTTCCGAAAGATTACAATGCTCCATCACTGCTTTCCCTTGCTCAAAGTATTCCAACGCTTTGAGCGTATTTTTTTGAAGCAGCGCAATTTCGCCCATTTCAGAATAACATGCTGCCATTTTTTGTTCCTTAGATAAACCATTTTTTTGGTTAATTTCCAAAGCCAGTTCAAAATAATGGAAGGCATCCGTAAAACGGTATAGGCTGGAATACCAGATGCCTAAATCATAATAACTGGTAAAAAAGTCAATATGATATGGAGGGAGCAATTGCTGTTTGATGGCCAGTCCTTTTTCCAAAAGCCCCAATGCTAAGTCGTAATGATAGAGGTAACGATGCGGTTCGCTCATTTGGGTAAGCGTATTTGCTACTGGAATACTCTGCGCTCCAAAGCATAACACATTGATGGCTAATGCCTTTTCAAAATAGGCAATGGATTCGGCTCGAGCACCCGTTTCATTGAGTAAAAAACCAATTTCTTGAAGTGATTTTGCTAAATCTGGGCTATTGGGGGGCAGTATTTTTTCCCGAATGGCATAACATAATTGATGCGTATCGAGGGCTTCCTTATGGGCTCCTTTAGCAGATAAATACGCTCCTCTTGCAAAAAGCGTATCGGCCTCAGATATACTCAATTGCGCCATTATGGTTGAAAACGATACAAGCAATATAATAATGGCTAAGCTGGTTTTAATATTAAACATGATCTTATTAGGTCAAATAGTGAATATTACGCTAGTAGTGCAGGCATTTGGTTGAATGGGCAATATTAAGGGTTTTTTCGCGCTTAGGAACTATTTTAAATTTCATTTTTTATATCAAATTAGAAATATAATTTTTATAAATATCCAGAAATCTTTATTAAAGTAGTTTCTATGAAATTAGCATCATTGCGGAACCAAATTTTGTAACGGGATAGTTACTAATCTGAATCATTTCATCGTATTTTTGCAAAAAAAGTAACAATGGACGAACCCATTATGAAAGAACTCCTCAATGTCCTCCCGCAAGAGGGCAAAGTGACATGGATAGGTGTACGCAAAGAACGTATTATACCTCCCATTTCCGTAGAAAAAGTACAAGTATTGGACACAGGCGGCCTCGAAGGAGACCGATACAGTGGTGGCCTCGCAGGTAAGCGACAGGTAACGCTCATTCAAGGCGAGCATTTGGATGCGTTGGCTTCCATGCTCGGTAAAGAAAATATAGATCCGGGACTCATCCGCCGGAATATTGTGGTGCGTGGTATCAATCTGCTCGCCTTACGCGATCGCCAGTTCCACATTGGTGATGCCATACTCGAAGGCACAGGGTATTGCCATCCTTGCTCCCGAATGGAAGAAAACCTCGGTAAAGGCGGATACAATGCCATGCGCGGACACGGTGGTATTACCGCTCGGGTCATTCAAGCAGG
>JBEAVK010000213.1:0-7510 GCA_041160955.1 Bacteroidota bacterium | reverse complement strand
TAAAAATTGGACATTTAAAATTGGACATTTAAAATTGGACATTTAAAATTGGACATTTAAAATTGGACATTAAACATTGAAAATTTAAAATTAATATTTAAAAATTATAAAAATGTTAAATGTTAAATGTTAAACGTTAAATGTTAAACGTTAAATGTTAAACGTTAAATTTTTAATGTTAAAGTAATAGTGCAACAACCAAGACTACAAACAATGGAAGTAGGAATTATTGGAGGCGGAATTAATGGCTTGTTTTCTGCTTATTATCTCCAAAAAATGGGCTATTCTGTCACTATTTTAGAACAAAGTGACTTATCGGACAGTTGTTCGCACGGCAATGCGGGAATGATTGTACCCAGTCATATTATCCCATTAGCGGCACCGGGCATGATCGCCAAAGGGCTAAGATGGATGCTCAGTTCGACCAGTCCATTTTATGTACGCCCACGCATGAGCGGCAGTTTGCTGAAATGGGGTTGGCTGTTTTACAAAAGCGCAACAGAAGCCAATGTACAAAAATCTATTCCAATACTTCGGGATATTAGCCTGCTGAGTAAAGCAATGTTTCAGGATTTTCAAAAGGAAAACCATTTTGATTTTGGCTGGCACGAACGCGGCTTGATGATGCTTTACCAAACGCCTTCTATGGCGCACGAAGAAGCAGAGGGCGCAGGCATTGCCAATAAAGCAGGTATTGAGGCGCATGTACTGAGTGCGGAAGAAGTGCAAAAACTAGAACCCAACACAAAAGTGAATGCAATTGGAGGTGTGTTTTACCCAGGCGATGCGCATTTGAACCCTAATCTATTAGTGTCAAATTTAAAAAAGTACCTGATAGATCAAGGTGTGCGATTTTTATACCACACCCCAGTCACAGGTTTTGAAATAAAAAACCAAGCAGTTACGGGCGTATTGACGGCAAATGATAAATATAGTTTTGACGAAATAGTAGTAGCAGTGGGTGCTTGGTCGGGCATTTTAAGCGAAAAACTAGGTGTTTCTGTGCCATTACAAGGCGGAAAAGGCTATAGTATGCTTTTTGACGGCTTAGGCCCAAAAGTAAATATTCCTGCCATTATGCTCGAAGCACGTGCTACCGCAACACCCATGGGCAATGCGTTACGCTGTGCTGGTACGATGGAAATTGCGGGTATCGACCTTTCCATCAATATGAATCGAGTGCAAGGTATCGTCAACGGCGTGCAACGGTTTTACCCCGAACTTGCAGTTGATTTACCACAAAAAGAGCAAATTTGGAGTGGTTTGCGCCCCTGCTCACCCGATGGACTGCCTTATATCGGGCGGTTAAGTAATTTGAAAAATGTAACAATGGCCACAGGTCACGGCATGATGGGGCTAAGTTTGGGGCCTGCTACGGGTCTGTTGGTTTCCGAAATAATAGGGCGAAGCCGATTGAGTATGGATATCAATGGGCTTCACCCGAATAGATATAATGATTAATGAGCGGCGAATAAACCCTATTGCTTAGGCTCATTCATATTCTTGGGTTTTACCCAATTATCGCCCACTTTTTTCATCAAACGCGCACGTTCCCAAGAGTTTTCGTCCCAAGAACCATCTTCTTGCTCTTCGCGTTCGTTATGCTCAATGGCAAAGAAAAACTGCGACTCATCGCCGTAATGTCCCGTTTCATACTCGTTTAATGGTTGTGGAAAAACGTAGCGTTCTCTATGGGAGAAAACACTTGCGTCGGAAACGGAAACACACAAAGGTAATGAAGAGAGTTGTTTCCCATCCCATAGCACATACCAATCGTTCCAAGGATAGCCACAAGCATCATAAGAAAGCGTAACGCCAAGTATCGCATTGTATCCTTTGAGGCCACGTGCGCCAATTTCGGTTTCCATGGCGTGGAAATAACCATAACCACCTATATTCATACTCACTTTATGTACCACAGCACCTGCTTTAATGGCGCGCATTTCTATTTGGTATTCTGGTAAATCCTCTTCCGATTTTACGGCTTTGGTTTGTTTCACAATACCTGCAACAAATTGTACATCGCCTACTTTTTGAAGCCCCGTAACAGAGATCAAACCGCCCCAAACATAACCCGTTTGTTGGCCTTTGAAACGCACTTTGTACCAAGGCATTTCTAAATTATTCAGGGTAGTTTTTGTTTCGGTAATTTCGGTCACAATCATCATTTCTCCAATGTTCAATTGGGTTACTGCTTTAGCATCCGAAGCGGGTTTTTCGCGAATATTGATTTTGTCGCCAAAAACAAAAACAGTGTCGTTGAGGTTTACATAAGATAACTGCGCTGTTTGGGCTGTAGTACGCGTTTGTAACAGCGCAAAGGCTACAATAAGAGCGAATTTTAAGTATGGTGTCATATTTTGTAAATTTTGGTGCAAAGGTAGTTGTTCCCACGTTCTTTAGATATAAATTATATCGCTATCGTCAAATACAGAATTTCATTTACCTTTGCGGAATTCACCTTATTTTTTTTTGAACCATTTTTTGAAAACTAACGTTAAAAAGCACTATGCACGAAGCACATAATCACAAAGCAATACAGTACCGTACCTTTAAGAATGATCCGATCGGCCTCAAAGAATACGTCCTGTCCAACGGCCTTAAATTATTTATGTCCGTCAATCGCGACGAACCGCGTATCTATACCGAAATAGCGGTGCGCGCCGGTTCTAAGCACGATCCCGCCGATACCACAGGCCTGGCCCACTACTTTGAGCACATGATGTTCAAAGGCACCGACCGACTGGGTAGCCTCGATTGGCCAAAGGAGAAACAGATACTCGACCAAATCGAGCGATTGTTTGAAGAACACCGCGCCGAAAAAGACGCTGAAAAGAAAAAAGCATTGTATGCCGAAATCGACCGATTGTCTTTCGAAGCCGCCAAATTAGCCGCTGCCAACGAATACGACAAAATGGTGAGCGCCATTGGTGCTAAAGATACCAATGCTTATACTTGGGTGGAACAAACAGTATATGTCAATGATATTCCAGCCAATGAATTGGAGCGGTGGTTTGCACTCGAGGCCGAACGGTTCAGGCGGCCTATTTTGCGCTTGTTCCATACCGAATTGGAAACCGTTTTTGAGGAGTATAATATTAGTCAAGACAAGGATTTTCGCAAAACACTGCGTACCATGCAAGCCATGCTTACGCCCTCGCACCCGTATGGTACACAAACGACTTTGGGGCGCGGTGAAGACTTGAAAAATCCATCTCAAACTAATATTTATCGCTTTTTTGACCAATACTATATTCCCAATAATATCGGTATTATCCTTTGCGGCGATTTTGACCCCAATGAAGCCGTGCGCTTGGCAGAACAACATTTTGGTGGTTTTGTAGCAAAAGTAAAACCCAAATTCAAGTTTGAACCACAACCAGAACTACAATCACGCCAAAAAAAGGATGTATATGGTACCGAAGCACCTTGGGTCGAAATTGGCTGGCGTATTGATGGCGCTAAATCCGGCGATGCGGTATTAGCACCTATTGTAGCGGCTATTTTGTACAACGGTGAAGTAGGGCTGATAGACGAGCATATTGTACAAGACCAAAAACTACTAGAGGCTTATGCGTACCCACGCGCTATGGAGGATTATGGCGGTTTTTACTGTTACGGAAAGCCCCGCGAAGGCCAATCTTTGGAGGAAGTAGAACAAATCCTGATGCGCGAATTCGAATTACTGCGCAATGGTGAATTCCACGATTGGTTGCCACAGGCCGTTGTCAAAAATATGAAACTCAGCGAGTTCAAACGTTTTGAAAAAAACGATTCTCGCGCTGCTGTGGTCACTTCCGCCTATATCCTAGGTATTGAATGGGGCGATATGGTGAAACGTTGGAAAGGTTATGAATCTGTGACCAAAGCAGAAATTGTGGATTATGCAAAGCGCCTGCTGCGCCCCGACAACTGTGCGGTGATCTATAAACATACCGGCCCGGATGATGGCGTAATCAAGGTGGACAAACCGCCTATTACCGCCGTGGAACTCAACCGCGAGGATCCTTCCGATTTTGCTCAAGACTTTTTGAGTAAATCAACCCCAGATATTGAACCTAAGTTCTTGGATTTCAAAAGGTTAATCAAAACAACAAGGATCAATGCAAATGTAAAATTGCGGGCAGTAACACAGGCCAAACGCCCCATTTTCCGTATCGATTATTGCTTTGATATGGGTAAAAGCGGCGACCGTAAACTGAGCCTTTTGGAGCAGTTTTTGCCCTTTATGGGAACGTCCAAATACACAGCGATGGAACTGAAACAGCAGTTTTTCCGCTTGGGTGTGAGTTGTACTTCTACTTGCCGCGACGAACATTTTTATCTTTCGCTCAGTGGTATTCCCGAATCCATGGAAGAAGCCATTGCTTTGATGGAACATTTTATCAACGACGCTCAGCCGAATGACCAAGCATTCAAAGGCATGGTGGAAGATATACTCATGCGCCGTAGTAACAATAAAATGGACAAGCGGACGGTACTCTTTAAGGCCATGCTCAATTATGCGCGTTATGGTACCGAATCGCCATTTACCAACCGTTTCCCAAAGGAGGAGTTGATGACTATTCCATCGTCTGCTTTATCGGATCTTTTGCGGTCGTTGCCATCGTTTCAGCATGAGGTATATTACACCGGGCCGCAACCGGTGAGCAAGGCCAAGGCAATGTTGCAAAAGCACCATATTACACCGGATCAATTGCAAAAGCCGCTTGTTTCGCGCAAGTTTAAGGAGCAAGCAACGACGAAGAATAAGGTACTTTTTGTAAATTTCCCGATGGTTCAGGTCGAATTATTGTTGTTTTCAAAAGGAACACCCAAGTTTAACATGGAAGAATACTTGTTTACGCAATGGTACAACCAGTATTTTGGATATGGTTTGTCGTCCATTGTTTATCAGGATATTCGGGAGGCACGCGCACTGGCTTACTCTACTTATGCGTACGCAGGTGTACCCGGAAAGAAAAACAATGCGCATTTTTTACAATCGTATGTAGGCACACAACCCGACAAATTGCGCGAAGCAACAGAAGCATTTCAAGCGATTTTGGAGGATATGCCCGTTTCGGTACCACAAATGGAGCAAGCAAGGCAGAGTGTAGTAAAACAAATTGCAGCTGATCGTATTGCCCCCGACGAATTGTATTGGACTTGGCGTTCTAACCGCGATAGGGGCTTTGACGAAGACTTGCGCAAACGCATTTTTGAACATACCCAACAAGCCACCAACGATGATCTGATTGCTTTCCAAAAAAAGTACATAAAAGGTCGAAAATACACTTGGCTCGTATTGGGCGAGCGCGAACGTATTGATTTCAAATTCCTAAAAAAGATTGGAAAAGTAGAAGAACTTACTTTGGAAGAGGTGTTTGGATATTAAATTATAGTAAATACTAAACTTTGATAATTGTCGGCGTGAATCAATACACGCCGACAATATTTATATTTTTTTCCTTAAATAAATACACACTTCCATAATAAACACTATCTTTGCTACACCTTATAAACACCAGCGTATTTCCTATACCCTGTAGTCATAAGCAATTTCTTTTTTTACATTTTAAACACTTTCAACAGTATGCAACATGAATTCATTTCTGCACAGTATGTACGTTTTTTCAAGAACGCACCAAAACAAATTAATATGTTGCGGGGGGGGGGCTTTCGCAATATTTTTATTGGCTTATTTTTGGGCTAATGGCCAAAACTCCGAAACTTGCGTTGCCCCAATGTGCCAGTCGCTCCAAGTAGAGATCAAACTGCGTTCAGGTGTGGTGCAAGACTGTTCTTTATTAGTCGATGGTGACTGCAAGGACTTATCTCGGCAAGTAGTATATGATGTTTATTTAGTGGACAATAGTACTAGCAGCACTCCTGATCCAGTGGCTACGTATAATTTAGATTTCAGTCTTTTATCTATGGGTGTCAAATTAATAGCCAATAGTAGTCTCACTAAAGCGGGAAGTAAGATTAGTCTAACAGCTACTAACAATTGTAATGCAATGACGATGATGCAATGGAGTGATGAATTATTTTCGGTAAACCCACAGGATGGTAAAGTAAGTTTCACCTTAATAAATACATCCAGCGGATGCGCTCCCGAACCATTTGTCATGCAATTCTACCAACCCGATCCAAATGAAAAACCAGTTCGGCGTGCAAAGTTATATGAGGTAATTGTAGATGCTTATCCAGGAGAAACCATCAATCTTGTATGCGATCAGTTAGTATATAACGCCAGTTCATCAGTTTTTTGTCCTTCGCCGGGTAATCCATCGGGGACAACAATAGCGTGCTTGGGAACTGATGACTATATAGTACCAATGCCAACTAATACCTATTCGCCCTCTAGTGGCTTACTTAGAGCGTTAGTAGAGAAAGTTGACAATCCCAATGGCTCAATCGATTTTGTGGTTTCATTGTTGAATTTAGACCCTTCTGCACAAAAAAGGGTAAATTATTTTGATTTTTTCACAAATCTTACTTTTGATCAAATCATGCAAGACCCCACTGTAATGTCATCGTTTTTGACCGAAACAATAGCGAATGGAAATAACAGGACTTATCGGTTAACGAATGAAAATACTTTATTGATAATTCCTGCAGCTAGCAGTACTGCTGCCGGAAGAATAACCATAGCAACCATAAATGTAAAAGGCCCAATAGTCAATAACCTCTGCTGGAATGCAACAGCATCCCTTCCTCAAGACAATACTGCTAGGGTAAGAACACAGGGTAGTTGTACTGGTCTTCTTGCCCTTTCTTCGACCATAGCAGTTGGAGGGAAAACGACTAATTGCGACCTATCTTGTGCCGGAAATGACCAAGCGAATGTTGGTTTTGCAATAACCTCTGAACAAAACTTTACCAATTGTGGGGTCACTATAAAATTGGGTCTAACCAATATTGGTTTGCTTGCCCCAGGATTTATCAATCTCGGTGCCTTGGATTTAAATGTTCTATTTGTTACAACGGGCACCTTGGTGTTGACCAGTTTTGATATAGGGCAATACTCTTGCAGTCCAGCAACTTGTGCAAGTATAACACCTTCTTCCTTCAATTTTTACTATAATTGGGGAAACGCGCCTAAACCATTATACTTAGATAATTCCCCCGTTATTACACTCCATTTTACAGGTTCTGGTTGTGTAAGTGAAGCCATAGTGACTAGGCTTAGTTTGCAACTAAAGAGTTTAACGCCTTGTGTACCAACTATTTCTGCACCGAATCTGAGCCAAGCCTGCGCCCCGGATATAAATGGAAAGATTTGGGTATTTGGTATGGAGCCTAATCCCCCCGTAACTGACCCTCCTACTCCAATTGGTGTCCCTAGCCTCACTTCCCAATTAGAAGATGCAATCATTAAGATCATTCCTGAAAACGAAACCCCCGCTTGTTCCATAGCCGCGTGTTCTGAAACACTAGTAACACCCGTAAGTGGCAAATACGGTGCTTGCGTTTGTCCGACATGCAGTACATATATAGTTACTCCTTCTTTGAATATTGACCAAAG
>JBEAVK010000178.1:0-4633 GCA_041160955.1 Bacteroidota bacterium | reverse complement strand
AGAAATTCGTTCTTTTTCGGATAGTTTAAGCAAATTACAAGCAAAAATGACCGATTCTTGGATGGCCAATGGCGTTCGCCTCGCATGGCTCATTGATCCGTACGAAGAAAAAGCATATATCTATCGGGCTGGTGCGGATGCTCCCGAAATAGTAGAAGGTTTTGATGAAAAATCGCTTTCCGGCGAAGACGTACTGGAAGGGTTCTCTTTACCTTTGGACAAGATGAAGCGAAAATGAGTATAACAGCACTGCTCATCACCCCGCCCTTTACACAACTCAATACGCCATACCCCGCAACCGCCTATTTGAAGGGGTTTCTAAACACCAAACAGATCGCTTCCAAACAAGCGGATTTGGGTATTGAGGTCATTTTGGCCTTGTTTTCTAAACAGGGTTTGACGGATTTGTTTACCTATATCGCCCACAAGGATATTAGCGCATTTTCCGAAAACGCCCAACGCATCATTGCACTCCAAGCGGATTATGTTCAGGCTATTGATGCCGTTATTTTGTTTTTACAGGGCAAAAACCCGACACTTTCGCATTTAATTTGCCAAGATAATTTTTTACCAGAAGCATCGCGGTTTACTCAATTGGACGATTTGGAATGGGCTTTTGGCAGCATGGGAACGCAAGACAAGGCCAAACATTTGGCCACACTATATTTAGAAGATTTGTCGGATCTGATTCAGGAATGCGTGGATCCACATTTTGGATTTAGCCGATATGCCGAACGATTGGGGCGTTCTGCTAATCAATTTGACGAATTATACGAGGCTTTACAGCAAGATTATACCTATATTGACCAATTATTGGTGCAAGCCCTCCGTCAGCGCATGTTGGATGCGCAGCCTGTATTTGTGGCGATTTCCGTACCATTTCCCGGTAATCTATACGCTGCATTCCGTTGCGCACAATGGATCAAACAGCATTACCCCGATGTGAAAATTGCTATGGGCGGTGGTTTTGCCAATACGGAATTGCGCTCCCTTTCCGAGCCCCGGGTATTCGAGTTTTTTGATTTTATTACCCTCGACGATGGTGAAGCACCCATAGAACATTTGATTGAACACATACAAGGCAAACGTCCTTTGGAATTGCTCAAACGCGCCTTTGCGCTCGTGGATGGCAAAGTGGAATACCTCAATCTTAGCCTGAGCAAAGACTATAAACAAGCCGATGTAGGCACACCAGATTATAGCGATTTATTACTCGATCACTATATTTCGGTGCTCGAGATTGTGAATCCAATGCACCGGATGTGGAGCGATGGCCGTTGGAACAAACTCACTATGGCGCACGGTTGCTATTGGGGGAAATGTACTTTTTGCGATATTTCACTCGATTATATCAAGGTTTATGAACCCTTAACCGCACAATTGCTCTGCGATCGGATGCAGGAAATGATCGAGCAAACTGGCCAAAATGGTTTTCATTTTGTCGATGAAGCCGCCCCGCCAGCCCTTATGCGCGCCTTAGCACTTGAAATAATACGGCGCAAAATGACCGTATCGTGGTGGACAAATATTCGTTTCGAGAAGAACTTTACCCGCGACCTTTGTTTATTGCTCCGCGCTTCGGGTTGTATCGCTGTTTCTGGAGGACTGGAAGTGGCTTCCGATCGTTTGCTGGATCTGATCCAAAAAGGCGTAACCGTAGCGCAAGTGGCCAGTGTAACCCGTTATTTTACAGAAGCAGGTATTATGGTGCATGCTTATTTGATGTACGGCTTTCCCACCCAAACCGCGCAAGAAACCATCGATTCGCTCGAAATGGTGCGCCAAATGTTTGAAACAGGTATTTTACAATCGGGTTTTTGGCACCAATTTGCGATGACCGCCCATAGTCCAGTAGGTATGGCACCCGAAAAGTTTAAAGTAAAAAAAGAAACCGACCAAATCGGGACATTTGCGAACAACGATATTGTGCATATTGACCCGACTGGCACCGACCACGATGCGTTTAGTTATGGCCTAAAAAAATCGCTGTTGAATTATATGCACGGTATTGGTTTTGAATTGCCCCTACAAGATTGGTTTGATTTTAAAACGCCCCGTACCAGTATTCCAAAGACCTATATCGCGCAATCATTGGAAACCTTGGAGGCGTTCTCCATTAAACCAACCGCCAAAATGGTTTGGTTGGGCACTTCGCCCGTAGTCACCCTATCGAGCAAAACCAAAAAAGGCATGCAATGGGAAATGGCTACGCTCGCTTTTCAGGGTAAAAAAACAGCATTTAGCATCACAGTGGACAAAGCACAAGGCGAATGGCTGGTGGAATTGTTGCAAAAAATAGCAGTAACAAATGCAGAATTGCTCACTTTTCAAGCAGTTAAAGTCGATTATGAAGCAGCGGGTTTAGACGAATTTGAACCTTTTTGGTATGGGAAGCAAGTCTCTATTTTGACTAAAAACGGGCTGCTGGCTATGTAAAAGCCGCATCACCATCTCCATCTTGAAAACGGAATATTGGCTGTAAATTAAAAGCCGTACTAATTAAATAACGATTTTGTACCGCTCGCCTGTAAAAGAAAGGCGTGCTTTGATCCTGAGCAATGGCCGCTGCTACACGCTGGTCAAATACCGTAACCATCGCCGCTCCTTGTTGTACTGCGTAGCAACCAATGGCACGTGCAGCCGTAGTCAATGCTTCCTCTTCCAATTGCGCATAAATGAGTTTCAAATGCCGTTCGCGCAGCGACAAAAAGACCAATCCTGTCAGTTGTCCAGCGGCATTCCGCGTAGTAAATACAAAATATTGAAACCGTTTTGCTACCGACGAAAAGTAATAACGGGAGGCATCCCAATCCATATCTGGCGGGATAAGCCAAGGAAATTGTAAAATCCAGTTGAGTTCCGAAGTACTGCGGCGGTTGTATTCGTTGCTATTGTGGCGCTGTATAAATGCCTCTATTTCTGCATCCAAATGTTCGATGACTTGTATTTCTGGCATTTTTTGGGTATAAAAAAGCAATCTTATACCGTTAAAAAAACCTAGTACGGTATCCACAAAACCTAGCAAAGGTTTGATTTTTAGCCAAAAACCACCTTTGGGTGGTAGTATATCGGCAAAATTAGGCCGCAAATATCCCCTCAACCCGGGCGGTGTTTTATGCTCTTCAAAAAAGCCTAATCTATCGTATAACACTTTTGATTCGGGTGTAAAACCCGTTACAAAAACCTGTTTGTTATAATGCTCACTAATGGTTGCCAATAGTTTTTGGGCGATACCACGGCCACGCATCGTAGGGCTTACCCACAGACAAGAAAGCCATGCAATGGGTAATTCCTCTTTTTGGGCAGTAAAATAGCGGTCGGGTAATGCCCCCACATAACCCACCAAATCACTATTTTCGTACACCAAAAACAAAGATAAATCGTGGGGTCGTGCGTGCGGGTTGTTTACCTGCGAGCGGGCGCGATGCGGCGAAATGGGCACCACTGCGCTATTGCGGTATTCATCAGACTCCGTATAGGCGATAAGGTCTTTTACTAGAATTGACCGAGTGGTTGTGGCCATAAGTACTTAATCCTTACTACTTTCCCCTACAAAATAATGCTCCCTATTTTTAAACAGCACATTAAAAGTGGTCATACTGCCGTAGCAACGCGTGATATATTGCTGTAGATTTACCTTATCCTCATCGGTCAGCACCTTATGGGCATTGATCTGTTGTTCCAGTACCCGGAGGCGGTCGCGCATCATCACAATTTTATGAAAAAATGTTTCGATTGGTACTTCTTTACTTTGCGAACCATCGGACGGCTTCATTGTCAGCATACCTTTGTTCCACTTGTCTCCCATGGGCACTACTTCGAGGCTCATGCCCGCCCATGATTTCAGGATACGCGCCAGCCCCTGTTCTGCCTCTGTAAAAGAGACCGCTTCTTCTGCAGGAATGGCCTCAATCACCTGCCAGTTTTCGTAGTCTTTGGGAACCATTTTGATGCCCATTTGAGTAAAACAAACTTCATACGCGGCGATATGCAGCCGAATAACAACGCCATCGTTGTAAGCAGGGTGCTTTACCCTGGATCCGATTCCTAATAATTGCATTTTTCTTTCTTATTCCTTTACAAATCCCTTCAACTTTACTTTTGTTTCGTTGGGATAAGTATTGGCGGTGATCAAAATAAGTTTTGACTGCTCTTTGGTGCGTCCTTCGCTATTAAATTTGGCATAGATTTCGCCCGTGCCACCCGGTGGAATCTCCTCTTTGGGCCATTCTGGGGTGGTGCATCCGCAAGAGGAACGCGCATCGAGTATAGAAAGGGGAACTTTGCCCGTATTCGTAAATTTGTAGCGATGCTCTACAATATCGCCTTCGTTGATGGTACCAAAATCAAAAACGCTTTCTTCAAATACAATACGCGCTAAGTTGTTGGTATCCAATGGCATATCCGCTGTGGCGGGATTACGCACGAGATTGGCATTAGGGCCATTGCCATCGCGGATTTCGCGCACGCCACTTTCTTCGCCTTCGCAAGCCGCAAAAAACAATGGGGTCATCAATAATAGGAATGTGTAAAGTTTCATAAAAGTATGTATAAGTGTGAAATATGGGCGCAAAATTAATGAGATAAACGAATCCTTTGCTAATAAATTAGGGGGAAATTAAATTAGGGGGGG
>JBEAVK010000174.1:0-4021 GCA_041160955.1 Bacteroidota bacterium | reverse complement strand
TTTTGGTCTTGTATGCGCATTTTAAATCTTGGCGTATTGTATTGCAGGTCATGTTAAATATCCCATTGGCACTGGTGGGTAGCGTAGTGGCGGTATGGCTTACGGGCGGCACTTTTTCGGTAGCAACCCTTGTTGGTTTTATTACGCTAACGGGTATTGCCTCCCGCAATGGCATTATGATGATTTCGCATTATTTGCACTTGATGGAACACGAGGGCGAGCAGTTTAACAAAGCAATGATCGTGCGCGGTTCATTGGAGCGACTGGTACCTGTTCTAATGACTGCCTTAGTCGCAGCATTGGCATTGATACCCCTTACGATGGATGCACAGGCGGCAGGAAAAGAGATTCTTTACCCGGTGGCGACCGTGATTTTGGGTGGTTTGTTGTCCTCTACCCTACTGGATATGATTGTTACGCCAACGGTATTTTGGGTTTGGGGGGAAAAAGGGGTCGAGGAGTATTTTAAGAATAAGACAGAAAAGGGGCTTTAATTGTAGGGCAAATAAGCAGACGATTGGATATTTTATAAAACGAACAGGTCACGTTTACGAAACTTTTTTTAGTTTCGTAAACGTCACTTTCCACCATTTCAAAAGTGTGTTAAACGTATTTTTTTATAAAATGTCCAATAGTGTAGTACATCAGATTAAACTGCAGTTGAAATGTTTATTCAATGTAAATATGGTGCATCTTTATTCGCTTATTTATGTTGTTATTATTATCGGAGTGCGTGATAAAATCGGGGCATGATATTTTATTTATGCAAACAATGGATTTCAACAAAATTGTCGGGGTGACAGAAAAAGTCGCCCCGACAATAGTCCAAATACAGTGCCCATACGCACTTGGAGGTCTCAATAATGCCAAAACTTAGGCGCAATATTCAACGATCTCAAAGTGAACACTTATCGAATATTAGGATATTGTCGGGGCGACTTTTTCTGTCACCCCGACAATTCTGCACTAATCTACCTTTGAACCAACTTTGAAATTTCAAAAAATTATCTTATGCAAACATGGGTCGCATTAGCACTTGGTTCGATGTTTTTTGCCGGATTAACATCGGTGATTGCGAAATTTGGGCTTAAAAACATCAGCGGAGATTTGGCTGTAGTTGTTCGGACTGCTGTTGTTTTGGGGCTTGTTGTACTTAATTTTTGGGTATTTACAGGGCTAAAAGACCTGAAAAATTTGGATTATAAAGCAATTGGCTTTTTGTCGTTATCTGGGCTAACGACCGCTTTATCTTGGATTTTCTACTACAAAGCGATCAAAATAGGCCCTATTTCGCAAATTGCCTTGATCGATAAAGGAAGTATTGTTATCACATTATTGTTGTCCTTTACGTTATTGAAAGAACCCATTGGGCCGCGTATTTTAATTGGAATGCTACTCATTCTCGCTGGGCTGGGGGTAATGATTTGGAAATAAAAAACATAAAATATGAAATTTTACTGGAATATGCCGAAAGGCTTAAAAAAATACTACCGTACCGAAATGACTGCTTACAAAACAGCATTCGAGCGCGGCCATTTACCATTGGCTTGGCACTACTTGGAGCGGGCGCACATTTTAGCGCAAGCGTGGCCACGGGAACACTCGGCGGTACACTGGAAAATGCTGCAATTTGGTCTTCACATTAAAAGCACCAAAGAAGTCATTGGACAAATACCAAGACTACTGGTCGGCGGTGTGAAATCCTTTGTGGGCAAAATTCCGGTAGGCAATACTGGCGGTGCCAATGTGCCACCTTTACAGCCGATGGAGATCCCTTACGACCTTCAACATATTCTTGTTTCCAATAAATAATTAATATGCAACGGGGCGTTAAGATATTGATTTTGATGGTGTTACCTGCTGTACTTGTGGCACAGGGCATTACTACCTCTGATGATGTGGTACAAGCCGCGCTGACCAATCATCCATTGGTAAAAGCCGCTGCATACACCGTGCAAGCCAAAAAATACAGCGAAAAAACCGCCCTTAACCTGCCCAATCCCGATCTGATTACCGAAAGTCCAACAGGGGAATTTTATGCAATTGGCGTTTCACAATCCTTTGAATTTCCTACGGTGTATAAACACCAAAAACAGGTTGCAAAAGCCGAAACCGCCTTGGCCGAAGCCAACCAACGGATCAGCGAAAACGACCTGCGTTATACCGTTCGGCAATTGTACTTGGATGCGCAATTGGCAACATTTGAACAAATACTCAGCGCGCAAAACGATAGCATTTTTCAATTATTGGCCAATACCGCAAAACGACAATTCGACGCTGGCGATATTGATTTTTTAGAAAAAACAAGGGTCGAACAAGCGGCAGGTAAAGCACACCAAGCCAATATTTCGGCAGCACAACATACCGCTGCCCTCAAAAATCAATTGGCTACTTGGACGGCATTGACCAGTTTGTCCAATTTCACGCCGCTCCAGCCCGATACGCTTGTCCTTAATGCTGCGCCCACCGAAAAAGAAAACCCTCAAGTCACTTATGCCGCACAAGCCGCTACGGTGGCCGAGCGACAAACGGCCTTGGCCAAAAGCAAAGGGCTGCCCACATTTACCATCGGGTACCTGAACCAAGGCCCGCGAAATACGCCTGTTCCATACCGTTTGCGGGCTGGAATCGGGGTGCCGCTTTGGTACGGACAATACAATAATGCGCAAAAAAGTGCAGAAAATGAAGTAAATGCCGCTCAAAATCGGCTCGAAGCGGCAGTTCGCACGGTGGCTTTGGAGCGCGCACAATTAGAGTCGGAAATGGCCATTGCATTGGCGCAAATCCGGTATTATGAAAAAGAGGCATTGCCCGGCAACACGGTCGTTGCCACCACAGCTTTGCGCATGCGCGAGGCTGGACAAATGGATTATTCCGCTTATTTACGCGTATTAGACGATGTTTATCAGGTGAAAAAGGCGTATGCTGAACAGGTGTATGCTTTTAATACGGGGTTGATTAAATTGCGCTATTTGGCGGGTGATTAGGTAAACCATAAAGTGTTTTTTTTGTAGCGTACACTTTTTTTTACCACAAAAGTTCACAAGAGTTCACAAAGCGTAGATTGGACGCTTCGCTTGTTTTTAGAACACAAAGCGTAGATTGGACGCTTCGCTTGTTTTTTTTTATACCACAAAAGTCCACAAGAGAACACAAAAGCGTAGTGTGTTCGGTTCTTTTTGAAGATTTTGGTAGAGAAAAAAGTCAACGCTACGCTTTGTGAACTCTTGTGCACTTTTGTGGTGGATAAATGTGTACGCTAAGACTTTGTCGTGGATAAATGTGTACACTAAATTTTGTAAGGAATACTAAAGCACATACACCTATTATGAAATATTTATCACTCATACTTGCAATGCTCTTGTCTGTCACTTTCACGCAGGCACAAGAAGCCCATACGCACGCCGACGGCACTACACACGCCGCCCACGCCGACGATAGCGAGGCAACAGAAAAAGGCAATCCTAAGCCTGCGACTGACCATTTTACGGCGTATGGCCAATCGGATAAATACGAATTAACGCTCTATTATCCCGAAATAACCGCCGGAACAGAAGCCCACCTGACGCTTTATGTGGCCGATTATCATACCAATCGCCCGATCGAAAAAGCGGAATTGAAGATCGCAGCCCTCGAAACGGCAGCCGCTACCTTTGAAGTGCATCCGCAATCGCCAGGGGTGTATGAACTCCATGCCACTTTCCCCGAAAATAAAAACTATACCCTAAGTGTACAAGTCAGCCACCCCACCGGCGCCGATCTGATCGGGATAAAAGACATTATGGTGGGTCAAAAACTGGTGGCTGAAGCAGCAGTTGTACCGCATACCCATTCGCATGGCTGGATGTGGTTTATTGGCGGATTGGCCTTGGGGATTTTGGCGATGTGGTTTATCGGGCAACGTAGAAACCGGGTATTGACGACCTTGCTGTTCCTTGTAAGTGCTTGGTTATCAACCCCAAATTGGAATCCAGCCTTTGCGCATGGCGACGAAGAACACGGCCCAAAATCGGGTGGTGGC
>JBEAVK010000118.1:0-39315 GCA_041160955.1 Bacteroidota bacterium | reverse complement strand
CATTTTATAAACCGCAAGGAACAGATCACGTTTACGAAACTTTTTTTTAGTTTCGTAAACGTAATTTTCCACCATTTCAAAAGTGTATTAAACGTGTTTTTTTAAAATGTCCAGTAGTATGAAACAGAGTACTGAATTATCGTCGTATTGATAATATGATGATTTTTTTTATTCCTTCATTTGATGTGCAAAATTAGTGAAAAGTATTTATCTTTTTCACTTGACACAGAAATTTGAACACCCTCCTTTTCCGAGAAAAACAAATAGATAATAACGTCCCTTTCCCCTCCGTCTTTAAAACCTTTTACGGCTCATTCAGTTTGCCGGAATTACATTTACTAAGTTTCCCAAAGTACGCTTAGGAATGGTGTCGAAATAAAGGTACAGATTGATGCATATCTTTTGCCCTCCTATTTCCTCTTTTTCTACTTAAATGGGTAGGCTATTCGCGCAAAAAAACAGAAAATCTGAGACCAAAATCTGAAGCCTGAATTTGTACCTTTATTCCAACACCATTCCTTACTGATCTTCCCAAGTTTGTTTACTAAATTTATCCAAGTATATTTGCACCAAAATTGACCAAAGCAGCATTCCGAACACATACAACGGATACGGCTCTTGCGCCCGAAAGCCAGCACGCAAAATCTAGCGGTACGGTAGCAAGCCATTTATTCAATTAAAGTCAACTTTAATAATGAAAAAAATTTTATTAATCAGTTACCTTCTAACGCTTTGTATCGGTTACACCTTCGCTCAATGTGGTGTAGATGAAGTAAAAGTAAAAGTCGATATTCTCACCGATAATTGGGGCGAAGAGACATACTGGACCCTCTCTAATCTCGCAGGTAATGTCATACTTCAAGGAGGTCAAGGTGGTATTTACGAAGACAACTTTACCTATGCCGACAGCGTGTGCGTTGCATCGAGCGATTGTTTGTTTTTCGAGATTTACGATACTTGGGGAGATGGTATTCTTGCGCCTAACGGGTGTACGATTTATCTGGACGGAACGCCTGTTTACAACGCTGCCAATAACATTGGGTCATACGCCATGACCTCGGTGAATTGCTCAGACTCTTGCGGCTTGGTGCTTGGTGGACTCAATGATCTTAAAGCCCATATCAATTCCAATAGCATACTCAACGCTGACGAACTGACAGTACTCAGCACTGTTTTTAAGCTATTCCCGAAATGTTTGGCCAATAGTGAGTCTAATATATTGCTATCAAAAAGTGTGGTTGAAGATTATGATAACACCATTGGGGCACTTTTTACAACTCCTAACACCAAAAATGGCTTTTCTAAAAATCCTGCGGCTGCACCGGGCATGGAACTGGAACGGGCAATGATTGCCCTTCAGCAAGGGATATTCGATCATGTTTTTACTTCGGATGTCCATAATAACTTTCCACAACATATCAATGGTTGGCAATATAAGGCATGTACTAATTTCCCCGGATACGTTGCCCCGCCAGCAGATTCATCTTTAAGTAAATCGGTGCAAATCCGGGCTAATTTTGCAGACCCCGATGGGAAAAACCCCTACTACGATATTAATTTTGAAAGAATGGCGCATGCGCTTCGCCCAACTGGCCTGTATTTATCGCCCGGTAGTGTCGCCAGCGTTACAGTGCCCGATAGTTTGGTTGGTCAAGATTATTGGATTAGGGTGGGTTCACATGATTGGGATTTGACCGAGCGTCCCGATTTCAGACGATTTGACAGAATATCCAAGAGATTCGCTATCAATTCAAATACTATTGAGGTATTCAATCCCTTTGGCGGAGCAATTTCTATCCTTGTCCCTTATGGCGCCAATGATGGCATTGTCGAGGTGAGTGTAAACAATGGCGTGGAATCTCCCTTCTTTTCCTTAAAATCATTTTATGAAACCCCTAATTTCAACACGGAACTGAGCAAGCCTGGCCCTTGGGCTATTTTTGAATCAGACAATGTGATGTTTACCATTCCTAAGCATTCCATTGTGCCCGGTCAATACGATCTGAAGCAGGCATTGCAAGACTGGGAAACGGCTGTAAGGGGGGTCAATTCCATTTTAGCCAGACAGATCATTCCCGACAAACACAATATGTACATGATTACAGATGTCGATATACGAACTGGCGTTTATTCTATCGGCTACCCCATGTCGAACACGCCGCTCAACTATACCAATGTACCAGGCCCCGCTTATTTTCTAAACGGTCCGGGATCCGATGACGAGGTGAACTTCCATGAAGCAGGGCATGCATTGGCATTTTCCAAATTTGCAGGTGAAGAGGAGGCTTTGGTCAATTTTCCATATATCATGGCATTGAATCATGGCTTGGGCGTGGACTTGAATGAAGCCGTCAATTACAGTTTTGTTCCTAATACATTTGATATAGACAAGACCGCTACACACCGAATGGTCTCCAATACATTTGGTTCAAAAAGAGATATTTCAAATACGACAACCGACGAAGTGCGCTACCAGCATAGGGGATATGGGCACTATTTTGAAATCGTCAATATACTGGGATGGTGTCCTCTTAGAAATTTCTGGAGACAAGAATCTATTGACTTTGATAATGGGATTGACCATGGTATCAATGAACAGGATAATGACATGAGGATACTCCGAATGTCCGTTGCTGCACAGGCAGATTTGCGCCCTTTATTCCATGTTTTTGGAATTCTTCCGCAAGATTCAATTGCGCTGCAAGATACATTTACGCTGTTAGGCGTTCTGCCCTCGCTCGCGATCTACGATAGACTGCAAGATTATTTGGACTTAATCCCCAAAGACAACGCGGGATTTGTCAATTATGCCCTGTCGGTATATCCAGATCTTTACTCGGAGGGGCCAACAGCCGATCCTGATTATGGAGTGGGTTGGCATTACTTAAAATCATTAAATTATGATGCCGCCAAAGCCCAAGACCTGACGGCTATCCTACAATCCATCATAGCACTCTATTATCCAAATGGTAAACCTACCGACAATGGTATTCCAGACGTTTGTTGCTTGCTCGACACCATGCAGGTCAGCCTAGCGAACGAAGCAGTTACCGTAACAGGTGGCGTGCGACCTTATGAGATTGCTACGGACACAACTGGAAATATTATGATGGTAACAGTGGTAGATTTTGATGGATGTACCTCTACAACTGAATTCACACTAAGTAGTTCGACGGTAGAAGTACCAGATGGCATAAAAATATACCCCAATCCTAGTTCTACTCAAATCTATATTGATTTTACAGGAAGTGATAGCAGTAGCCAAATGGAGGGATTACAAATCGTTTCAATAAATGGTCAGTTGTTACAAGTTTATGGAAAAAATAATCGAATCATAGATATATCTGCCCTAAACGAAGGCGTATATATACTACAAATCGAATTGGCTGGTGGAGCGCAAATAAATAAGCGAGTTTTGATTTTGAGGTAGAACTGACCAATAGCATAAGAACATCATAGAACGTTACCCAATAATTGCATTTAAATGTCATTCGGATAACGTAATGTTCCATCCAAACAAGCAACAAACAGGCTTAGAATAATTTCATTCCTAAAGGAGAAGTACGTGCACCAACGCTATTGGCGGTCACTATGAATGGTAATGAACTCAAATTTTCGGGTGGTGCTATTGGCAATTATGATATTTGCTTAACAGCCTTGGATAAAAATGGAGGCGTAACAACAAACGCATTTACCGTAAAGGTGGGCAGCCCATTGGCTACCGATCATCAATGGCGATCTGCTTTGGTTATTTATCCTAATCCGGTAGAGGACATATTGCATATTCGTAATGCCCCTTCTGCTTTTGATGTAACCATTTATAGCGTTTATGCTGCTGTGCATAAATCTTATACGAATCTGGCGAATTCGGCTTCGATAGATTTAAGCGAGTTGCCCGTTGGAGTATATTTTATGAAAATTGAAGATCCAATTAGTGGTACTTTTTTGGTGGAAAAAATCTTACGGATGTAAAGGCAAAGCGAACCTCCATTTTTGCATGCTGGTTTTACTCACCATTGCAAATGATAAGGTAAGTCTATATAAACTATTAAACTATGCAACATACCAAATGCTCATTTCTAGCCTTAGCATTTATGCTATTCGGTCAGCGGTCAGCGGCTCAGCCAGCCTGTGGATTTCTAGATTCCACAGGATCGTCTTTCTCCAGTTCAGTCAGGTCGTTTCAAATATGGAAAAACGAGGATACCTTGAACTACGTTTTTAATCTCAAACTCATATCCTCACCCCATACGCTTAATCTCTTCCAATATACCATTGAAGGAGATCCTATTGATCCGATTAACTATGAGATGCCAAATGGGCATATTTTATCTAGAAATGGGACATATTTCGGTTCAACGCTGTTGGACACCAATATATTCCTGATAAAGCGATACAGTTTGGATGGTGATAGTATTTGGTCTGGGATACTTGATCTAACTACCCTACCGATGCCAGTAATAACCATGTACAATCTTGACGAATTAGGTAATTGTTATGTTTCTGGATATAATGCTCAGGGAGGTTTCCGTAGTTTCGTAGCAAAAATGGATACATCTGGAGCAACAATTTGGATAAAACGGTACGATACTGGGCATGATCACGCTACGTTACGTGTAGTAACTGTAGTCCCCGGAAAATTACTTTTGGTAAACAGGAATAGCATCGAGACGCACATACGGCAAATATCACCAACAACCGGGGATATCTTTTGGACTTCAAAATCTATCTACATACCGACAACCACCGAAAACTGGATTGCACCCTTTGGGGACAATGGGTTTGTATATACTATACGCAGACAGTCAGGCCCATCAGGACCTGGCGGATACTGTGGGGTTGTTATTTTGGATAGTTTAGGAAAAATGGTAAGTATGAAAAATGGTCATGAATTTATCCCAAATCCATGGTATATTAATGGTATTACGGGTGTTTATCGCCTGCTAAATGGCAATTACCTATTTCAGGTAGCGGGTCAAACGCTGAGCGGTAATCAACGGTTTACCATTTATACAGATTCCTTATTTAATACTTTGTGTATGCGCACAGACTTAGCGGAAATAGTCGCGTTATACAATATTGATACGATGAAAGCAGCGATTATTACAGATTGGCCTACCACCGTGGGTGTCATTCCGACCACTTGCGATGTAGACTGTTTTAGTGTTGTATCGAATACAGCAGAACTACCCAATAATCAACCACAAGCCACATTACAACCCAACCCTGCAATCGCAAATACTTTCCTCCAAATTGATCCAGTTTGGGTCGGCTGTACAGTCCACCTTTATAATTTGCAGGGGCAATTGTTGCAGACTTGGATACCAAGCACTGCTCCGCACGAAATGAACCTAGAAGGCATTCCGTCTGGAACTTATTATGTGCGTCTGTTACATCCGCGCTATGCTCCGTGCGTATTACCGCTGGTGATACATCCGTAGCTATAACCCTTAGAAACGCCAAAATCATTTTTTGTAGCGCGGAAGAATTGGGGGAGCAGATGCCCGTTATCAGCGACGAATCCTATTCTGAACTATTTAGAAAAATATCAAGATGCAATTACTTTTCAAGCAAATGGGAAAATTTCGGGACAATCTATGCTCTTTCCTCTACCGCATCTAGATAGTTACAAATAAATCATATACTTACAAAAAAATAATTACTCATAAATTCAACGTAACGAAACATGTTAAAACAAATTTTTTCACTATTGGTTATTTTGCCAATCCTCTTGAAGGCACAGAATATCCAGTTGATCCAGAACATTAACCCAGGCAATGCTAATGCGCACAATTTCTCGCCTAACCAAATTGGTCAAAAAGGGGAATGGCTCTATTTCGCTGCCAATGATGGTATTAATGGCACCGAACTATGGGTCACTAACGGCACCAAGGTTGGTACCAAATTACTCAAAGACATCAGACCCGGACAGGCTGGGTCTAACTGCGCCAATTTTTACAAAGTAGGCGACTATCTTTTATTTACGGCCAATGACGGGCAAAATGGTATAGAACTTTGGCGAACTGACGGCACAGAAGAAGGCACAATCATGGTCAAGGACAACTATATAGGAAGCGCAGCGGGCGTTTTTGTGGCCGGCTCGACAAGTGACGAAAACCTATTTTTCGTACACAACGATATTCTGTATTTCACAGGAATCGAAACTCCAAGTAATTATGAATTATACAGGAGCGATGGCACCGAAGCAGGAACATACTTGCTGAAAAACATCGGTACCGATTTCTCCAGTTTTAACACCTCCAGCTTCCCAGAAAGCTATGCCTTACTGAACAATACCGTCCTATTCAGCTCACGGGAGGGGCTTTGGAAAACTGATGGTACTACAACAGGCACGGTAAAAGTCAAAGACGACCACCCCACAGACCCTTTTGGGTTCGAACCAAACAACCTACTTAGTATGGGGTCTTATGTACTTATTGGCATATCAGGGTTTGGCACGGGCGAGATTTGGCGCTCCGATGGTACAACAGCAGGTACCACTTTGGTCAAATCTTATGGTACCGACTTTACCCTCAACGAAACCGGTAACCCTTTCATCCGGTTGGGAGACATTGCACTCTTTCCGGGTGGTGACGCCCAAAATGGCACCGAACTCTGGCGTACAGATGGCACCGAAATGGGTACTTTTATGGTCAAAAATGCCTGTGCTGACCTGACAATTAATTACCCTCCACAAAACAAAGTAGTGATGAATGGCAATATTTACTATAAGTTCGATGATGGTGTTAACGGAATAGAACTATGGAAAAGTGATGGTACTCCCGCTGGAACCATGATGGTCAAAAACATTAGACCAGGTAGCGAATCAGGGTTTTATTTACCTTCCGAAATCGTTACCAACGGCACTAAGTTGTTTATGAAAGCAGGCTCAGGATTCGACCAAGAACTTTGGACTTCCAATGGCACGTCGGCAGGTACTATCCTTGCCGCTAATATTAATGCAAATGAAGGATCATCGCCCAGCAATTTGACCATTTTCAATAATAACGTCTATTTTTACGCCACTTCTGATACAGCGGGGCGCGAACTTTATGTGTATGGCATTGTCGATTATGATAGCGATGGCGTACTCTCCAGTACCGACTGTAATGACAACAATCCAAACATCTACCCTGGTGCAACAGAAATTGTGAACAATGGCATTGATGAAGATTGTACAGGAAGCGATCTTACAAGCGGCTTAAACGACCTATCTAGTATGGGGCAAGTGACAGTGTTCCCTAACCCAACCACAGGCCATTTGACTATACAAAAAAATATTGATAAGCAGTTATCATACCGAATTTTCGATGGATTGGGCCGCCTAATGATGTCTGGCAGACTGTATCCTGACAACCATAAACTAGATATTCAGGCATTGCCAGCAGGTAGTTACAACATAGAATTTTTGGATATGGAAATTGGCTTGATAGGCCATGCCCGCATTTACAAGATCTAACGACCTAAACACCCGACTTTTCATGCAAGTATCAGGACACCAAATAATATGTCCTGATACTTACATGAAGCACCTCCTAGAAATATTATATACACCACTTTATTTTTTATGCTTAAATACATCTCAATTACACTATTTTCACTATTTACATACTGCGCAACAGCGCAAGTTGCCGATCTAAAACGCATACGTGTCAATGGCAATAGATTCGTTACCGAAAACGATAGTACGTTCATTTTCAGGGGTTTAAATGCCAGCGACCCAGAGCGATTGATGCGTATTGGGCATTGGAACAAAGCCTATTTTGAGGAAATGAAAAACTGGGGTGCCAATATTGCTCGATTCCCGGTACATCCTGCCGCTTGGCGAAGACTCGGTAAAGAAAAATACCTCAAAATACTCGACGATGGTGTGCTATGGGCGCGTTCACAGGGCATTTATGTCATTATTGATTGGCACAGTATCGGTAATTTACGGACAGAAATGTACCAAGACGACAATTACGATACCACTCAAAAAGAAACGTTCGATTTTTGGCGTACTATTGCCAAGCATTTTAAAGGCAATAATACGGTAGCATTTTTAGAACTTTTTAATGAACCTACAACAATACGGGGCGAATTAGGTACCTGTACTTGGGACGATTGGAAAGCCCTCAACGAAGAAATGATCGGTATTATTCGGGCTAATGGCAACACCTCAATTCCACTTGTCGCTGGTTTTGATTGGGCTTACGACCTCACCGAAATTGCTAAAAAACCGATTAATGCCGATAGTATTGCTTATGTTTCCCATCCTTATCCCATGAAAAGGCAAAAACCTTGGGAAGCACAATGGACCAAGGACTGGGGTTATGTAAAGGAAAAATACCCCGTACTCCTCACCGAAATCGGTTTTAGTGGCCCGGAAGAATCTGGGGCGCATATTCCCGTTATCAGTGACGAATCCTATGGCGATGCGATTACGAAATACTGCGACGAAAAAGAAATTTCATGGGTGGTTTGGGTTTTTGACCCGCTGTGGGCACCTCGGTTGTTTACAGATTGGGATTATACACCCACCAGACATGGCGTGTATTTCAAAAAAGCGTTGAAAGATAGGAGCAAGTAATCAATGTTTGAATTGTTCTTACTTTGAGTACCTTTGTCCCAATAAAAAAACATAACACATTATGGCAACAACAAAATTGACAGTAAACCCCAATGGATCGCTCAAAGTAGAGGGCGATTTTGAAATTGTGGACAATCAAGGCAACCAATACGACCTCGGAGGCCGTACAGCATTGGGATTGTGCAGGTGCGGATTATCAAAAAACAAACCGTTCTGCGATGGTTCACACAACGGAAACTTTGAGCACCAAGCGGTTGCTTTTGCTTTGCCGCCTAAAAAGGTGTAGGTCTTTGCGAGCGGCTGTCGCAGCATTAATTGAACATTTAAAATTTAATATTTATCATTGAACATTATAAATGTTTTTATTAAATATTAATTTTTAATTTTAAACGTTTAATTTTAAACGTTAATTTACTTATGCGACAGCCGCTCTACCTTTCCAACTGATCAAAAACACACCAGCCAAAACAATCGCCGTACCGAACAATTGCAAACCAGTGATCCGTAGGCTTACGCTATAAATAACAGACCGCACTGAAAAACGTACTACCAAAAACCTTTCTCTGCTTTTGGTGTTACATTAAAAAATTTTGAGTATGATTAAACTTCAGATTACACGTCTGCTGCTGATATTACTCGTTTGCAGCATTGCAACAAGCGTCAAAGCACAGATTCTGTATGCTACTGGCGTGAATGGCGTAGGCATTTCTATTGTTTTACGAATAAATGTTGCTACTTGTGAAGTGTGTGAAGTCAGTCCCTTCTCTGCCAATATTGGCACGGATGATATCGTCTTATTACCTAATGGAACTTCCCTAAATTTAGATGCCGGGGGTATCCGAAGGTTGGAAGCGCCCCCTTCAGTGAATATTATCTGGCAAACTGGGAATCCTCAAGGTTATTTAGCAGGGCAGTTGGCACCCAACGGACTAGTGTATCTTGTCGGGGCTTCCTCCGAACTAGCGGCATTTAATCCGGCCAACAATACCATTACGGTGATTGGTTCATGGCCTGCAAGCGTTGCCGCGCTGGTCGATATTTTCTATATTGATGGCGTTTTGTATGCCAATGGGGTAGATCAGGCCCTGAACGGCATATTGGTCGAGATCAATGTAAGCGACCCTGCACAGTCCGTCATCACGCCTTGGAGCGCGGGCTACACCGATGGCGAAGGTGGCAATTGGAATGGCGTGGAAGGGCTATTTTTTGCCGATGCTTCCCAGCAAATCTATTTTTATAATCCGCAGGATGAATCGTTATCTACCCTTTGTATTGAACTCGGAACAACATTTGCCATTACTGGCCTGACGACACTGCCCGCCGGGTTGCCCGAAACGGCCTGCATCCCCGCTTGTACCACCGATGCTGGCGAACTAACACAAAGTGGGCCGTTTAATACCTGCGTCAACAATCCCTTTAGTTTTTCCGCTGCTGCGCAAACCGATCTGGATGCCAACGACCTGCTACAATACGTACTGTTTACCAATCCGGCCGATACAGCGGGTAGTATCATAGCGGTCTCCAATACGCCGCAATTTAACTTTATGCTGCCTATGCAGACGGGTCTTACTTACTACGTGGCCGCAGTGGCAGGCAATAACCTGAATGGCAACGTAGATCTGAATGATGTCTGTCTCGATTTTTCCAATGCTCTGGAAGTAATTTGGCAGCCACTGCCTACCATTCAATTCGCCGCACCGAACCCCGACCTTTGTGCGGGCGATTGCCGTACGCTGGCGGTGCTGCTGAGCGGAACCGGGTCTTTTACTGTTGCTGGCAATCTGGTATCGGGAGGTAATGTGGTTAGTACTTTCAGTGAGACCTTTGGAGGCAATACGGGCACACTTATCCTTTGTGCTCCGGCTGGCACACTACCGGGATCCTTATTGGTACAACCGACGGTGCTGACGGATGCGTGGTGTATTTGTGAGTGAGTTAATGAAGCTTCCGCTGAAGATATAATAACTCACAATACCCAAACCACCAATAGCCAATAACTCTTTCATTGTCAATTGGTTATTACTCTTCCTAAAAGCCAATGCTACCGCTACGCATATATACACAGGCGCGGACAAGAGCATACGCAAAGCAATCACAGCGTAAGTATCCACGTGATGCACGTACATGAGTTTGATGATCACAGCTTTGGTAGAAAAGCACATATTGGCAATGACCAAAAGGACAAAGCCAAGAATAAACTGTGTCCGGGCGGGACGATTATCCATCATTTACACCTTTGGATTGGTCGCAAACACTGTGACTTCGGTTACAAAGCCGCGGTCGTCCATTTCCAAAAGCCCTTTGATCACGTGCGCAATTTCTTCGCCCCGTAATTTGGTGGCTTGTTCATTTTCGGTATATACTTTGGGCGTTTTGCCCGAATTGGATAAGCGGTTTTCGGCAAAAGAGGTCATCACTTCGCTTGGGTTCACGAGCATTACTCGAATATTGTGCGGACGCAATTCGCCCCTCCAAGCCTCAGTCATACCGCGCACGGCAAATTTTGTCGCATTGTAAGGCGATACATTTGCACCACCAGTTAAGGCTGCCGTAGAAGCAATATTGACGATATTACCGTATTGCTGAGCGATAAAAATACGCGATGCCGCTTGCGCTGTGAGCATAAGACCATAGACATTGGTGCGCCATACATCCTCAAATTCTTTTGGATCAATCTCGACCAACGGAGCCATATAGCCATACCCTGCATTGTTGATCAATACATTGAGTCCGCCCAATTTTTCGACAGCGGTTTGTACCATATTCGCTACATCGGCTGCATTGTTGATATCTGCTTGGATGGCTACTGCGCCCGTTTTTTCGGCAACTGCTTCCAGTTTACTTAGGTTTCGGCCAGAAATAGCCACTTTTGCACCTGCTGCGATCAATATTTCGGCTACTGCCGCTCCTATTCCCGAGTTTCCGCCTGTAATCAGGACTTTTGCGTTCTGTAAATTCATAATATGCTTTTTACTTCGCGGTTTACTGCACCGATACATCACCGAGCCACCACCGATACATTCAAACAAAGTTTAGGTGGAATAGTTGGAGTTAGGTACTTTTAGATTGCCCATTATTAGTGTACAAGAGCGTTTACAAAAGCATAATGAGTAAACTCAATAGTGATGATGACTTGTATCGTGATAATCGCTACCCGCAAATTTTACCTTTGCAACATTAAATCACAAAACTTACATTATACACTATTATGTCGGGATTAAAAAAGGATAAAAAGCATATTGATGTGCTGCATTTTGAACACCAAATATGGACTAGCGAATTGAACTTTTACAAAGACGAACTCGTCGTTTTTGATAGGAGGCTGGGAGAAATGGTTAATAATTACACAGATAAAGAAGTATTAGGACATTTGGAACATTTTCAAAATCAATTCATTATACAGAATAGGGAGATCGTTCAATTGCTCCATGACTCAAGAGAGCATGAGGAGTTTTTGGCATTTGCGGCACAGTCGGCACCTGTGGCCATTGATCACCAAAGTTTTGCAGATCATGCACAGTTGAGGGATCGGATGGCACAATTCACCAAATTGTATATGGAAATGAAACAGGAATTTAAGGCTTATTTGTCCAAAATAATGTAAAACCTGCTTTTTGTGGGTGTAGAAACTATATTGGTTTGGCCATATTATCTGATATTATAGCCAAACCAATATAAAGAAGTATAATTTATTCCACTGTTTCTTTGATGCTCAATGCACCGGAAGGACATTTTGCCACAGTTGCTACAATTTCAGCAGTTGTGGCATTGTCTATTTTAATCCAAGGGTGCGATTGAGGCTGGAAAACACTTGAGAGGTGCTTCACGCAGTTGGCCGAGTGGCTACATTTTGATGATTGCCAAACAACCGTGATTTCGCCATTAGAATACTCTTTTTTAATGTTGTTTTTATCCATAATTTTTAAATTTATAGTACGTCTCTAAATTCAGTTACTTTGTCAAATACACTTTTTGCAAAAGGGCATAAAGGTATGATTTTAATTCCTTTTTCTCTTGCAAAATCTACGGCTTTAGTCACCATTTGTTTGCCTGCACCCATCCCTTTCAATGCTTCGTTTACTGCTGTGTGGTCAATAATGATCCGGTCTGTACCAGCCCAGACGTAAGTCATTTCTGCCATTAATTTGCCGTCTTGTTCTACATAGAACACACCTCTTTCAGTATCATCTTTGTGTTTTACATCCATCTTTAAATCGTTGTATTTATGATTATATTATTTTCCAATATTTTTGAAACGGGACATTTGCCAGCAATTACGAGCAATCTATCTTTCTGTTCTGTGGGGACTTCACTTGAAAAATAAATGTCTCTTTTGATCAAAGTGGTTAATCCATTTTCGCGGTCTTGCGACATATTCAATTGAACAGAAATTTCGGGAATTTCCCAGCCTTTTCGATCAATATACATCCTCAAAGTACTCAATGTACAGCCTGCTAACGCGGCCAGCAGCGTAGTATATGGATCGGGGCCGGTATCTTGCCCCCCAATATTGGTGGGTTCGTCCATCATTAGTACACCATTTCGCCAATTAATTGTGCAAATATAGTTAGTTGTACCAATACGACCCGTAATATCATTTTCTAAAATATTATTTTGATTCATTGTTTTTAAACTTTAATTTAAATTTTAATGAAAAATGTTTTGCCTAATGGCTAATTACAAGTACAAAAGGCATCCGTTAGGCTCGTTGCTTTTACCAAAAAACTGCCCGTTGGGTTTCCCGCAGGCGGGCAATATTGAAATAATGCAGGCGAGGAATTGATCGTTGTTGTAAAATTATCAATAACCGTTGCCCCTTGTAAAATCTCTCCCGATAATTCAAATGGCGCTATACCAGTAAATGTAGCGGTAAAATCAGCACAAACATTATTACACGCGCCGGGATTGGTTAATGTAAAAGTGACTGTGGGAGTTGGCCGCCATACTACGGGCACAATATTAGAAAAATCCAAACACGGATCGGTTAAATCAACGGCACCACCTTGATTATTTCCAGCAACCGTGGCAACAAAATAGTTGACACCTGGCGTGAATAAGGCCGCATTGTAGGTAAAAATTCCTGTATTATTAGAGGAAATGATACTACTAGCGGGGTTTACGGGGTTGGTAAATACTACATATTGTAAAATGTCGTTAGCATCCAAAACCGCGTCGTTGTTGTAGGGCACCGTAAGACTGGAAGGTACACACAAATTAATCGCCGCAGATGATAATGTTCCAGCATTGGTGTTACAACCACAAGATACCGGCGGAGCAGAGGGTGGCATTTGTTGCAACGAAATAAAATTGCTTACAGGTGTTACTGCGCAAATAGTAGTCGAGTTACCTGTGGTAGGATTATATTGGTTCAATAAGCCTAAACCAATAAAAAAGCCTTCATCAGCAATGGCAAAATCAGTGTTGAAAAAATTGCCCGTTGGCGTGGACAGTGCAGGATTGGTGGTGTTAACGAGTAAAACTGTTAGAAACCCAACTGCGTATAATTGATTATTGAAATAAAAAAGATCACTCAAGGAGGAGACATTAGATGGAAATGCTCCTATTAGTGTAATCGCGTTGGTAGCTGGGTTGAACGTATAAAGTGAAGGGGGCGAAGTGTTACCACCTACCATATAAATCAAGTTACCTGGCCCTGCAGCCGTACCTGAATACACAATGCCTGTAGATGAGAAAACAGGAGTCAAACTAGGTGGGTCATATACCAATAGTTGCGTACCTTGAGTCACCAAAATATTACCATTAGGCATTACAAAAATATCTCCATTAGTGAACAAATTAACGGGATCAATGCCATTGAGTACGCCTAAAGAACAAGAGGTACATGTTGATGGGTCAAAGACATACAGCTCGCCAGTAGTGGATAATCCATAATAACTTTGAGCGGATAGGGGTGATTTAAGCATGAAAAAGCCGCAACCCAATAAAAAAGCGAATAACAGTTGTTGTGTTTGTTTTGATAGCATAAAAGTTAATATCTTGAATAGACACTAACATTTATTACTTCGTTTCGTTGTTTTTTTAACGCGGCCTATTTGTTTAATAATAGCAAATTCAGTAAAAACGTGAGGCATTATGCAAAAACCTACCCTTTTACATCATAAAAACGCCTACAGAAAACGAAGGCGCTGCCAATATGCTTTGCCCTTTAACAACCCCAGCCGATCGGAATGAAAGCCCAAGTCTTGTTATTTTATTGTTTTACCTTTGTCCTTATAAAAATATACAAATCATGGACGCACAAAAAAACAACCCACTCCACGGGCAGACATTACAATCCATTTTAGAATACCTACTGGAGACCTACGGCTGGGAAGAATTAGCGGTACAAATTGATATCAACTGCTTCAAAAATGAACCGAGTATCCAATCCAGCCTAAAGTTTTTGCGTAAAACACCTTGGGCTAGGCAAAAAGTGGAAAGTTTCTACCTGTATGCTTTGAGGAAAAATAAGTAATTCCTGTGAGACTTTCGTGATATATCGCCTGATAACTATACAGCCGCCACCCAAATTCCCGTAGGGAACGTATGTTTATAGGGTGGAATGAAAAATTTGGTTCAATTCCCGCAGGGAATGTATGTTATTTTTTGTTTTTACATAAAACCCCTCCGGGATTTGGGCAATTTACCCTATTCAGCCTATAAACATATATCCCCTCCGGTATTTTTTTGGTAGCGGCTGAATAGTTACGTCACCTGCATCTTTGTCTTAGGGATGTTCAGCCTAGTTTTTATCAACCAATTGCAAAAGAAAACGTGCTAGATGTGACAGATAATTCTTTTGGCTCCGTCCGCACAGAAGTGACCTGCGCACGCTGCGATGGCCATTTAGGACACGTTTTTGATGATGGCCCTAAACCGACCGGATTGCGCTATTGTATTAATAGCGAGGGGCTTAAATTTGTAAAATAGCCCTTGATTTAATAAAAAAAAACGAGCCATTTCGGGAATCTCTCCTAAAATGGCTCGTAAGTCGAATCAAAGAATATGATCGAATATCAAAAAACGCTAGTATTCATCCTCATTAAAGAAGAAGTCGTCATGGCGCGGATAATCCGGCCAAATATCTTCGATACTTTCGTATAGTTCACCATCATCTTCTAATTCCTCTAGGTTATCAATTACCTCTGCAAGGGCACCAGAGCGAATAGCGAAATCAATCAATTCATCTTTAGTAGCGGGCCAGGGTGCTTCTTCCAAATAGCCAGCAAGTTCGAGGGTCCAATACATATACGCAAAAGAGTTTTAATTTGTGATTATAATATTACGTAAAATCGAAAAAGAATGCGCTAAAAGTGCCTTAAACTATTTATCCGTTCCTTAACGATCAACAAGTTGCTTTATTTTTAAAAAAATAGAAAAAATTATAAAATGAGCATTGCATCACCATAGGTTAAAAAGCGGTATTTTTCTTTTACTGCTTCATTATAGGCGTGCATGATCAGGTCTGTACCTCCAAAAGCGGAGACTAGGATAAGTACACTCGACTTAGGTTGGTGAAAATTAGTAATCATTGAATTAGCGATTTGAAAGTCGTAAGGTGGGTATATGAACTTATTTGTCCATCCTTCTACGGGTTTCATCAATTGTTCTGCGGAAACAGAAGTTTCGATAGCACGCATCACAGTAGTACCTACAGCACATACACGCTTGCCATTAGCCAATCCTTTATTTACTTTTTCTGAAGTATCGACAGGGATTTTGAAGTATTCGGCTTCCATTTTGTGTTTACTCAAGTCTTCCACCTCAATAGTACGGAAAGTACCCAATCCGATATGGAGGGTAAGTTCAGCGAAGTTAACGCCACGAATTTCGAGCCGTTTCATCAATTCGCGACTAAAATGCAAGCCTGCAGTAGGAGCGGCTACCGCGCCCACTTCTTTGGCATACACCGTTTGGTATCGTTCGCGGTCAAGTTCTTCTGGCTCCCGCTCTATATAGCGAGGGAGTGGAGTATTGCCCAACAGCGTCAAATCGCTTTGAAAATCTTCTTCACTGCCATCGTACATAAAACGAATGGTACGTCCGCGGCTAGTGGTATTATCCACCACTTCTGCCACTAACACATCATTGCCTTTGTCATCGGCGAAATAAAGTTTGTTTCCTACGCGAATTTTGCGTGCTGGATCAACCAATACATCCCAAAGACGCGCGTCTTTATTCAGTTCGCGCAGTAGAAAAACCTCAATTTTGGCATCGGTTTTTTCTTTTTGGCCGTAAAGGCGTGCTGGAAAAACTTTAGTATTATTGAACATGATGACATCACCATCTCCAAAATAGCTTAAAATATCCCTAAATAAACGGTGTTCAATCTTACCCGTGCTGCGGTTTACAACCATCATGCGGCTTTGATCGCGCTCCGGAGTTGGATACTGCGCGATCAATTCTTTGGGTAAATTATAACTAAAGTTAGATAATTTTGTACGTGAGCTCATAAAATCAGCTGCAAATGTAAGTTTTCTTTTAAAAATTAGTACTTTTAAGAAGAAAAACTAAAATATAAATTCAATTCATCAATATAAAAAGGTGTCTATGCCCGATTTAAGCCGTGCATAGACACCCAAAAGAGGCAAGCCCCGACTAAGCCATAGAGAATTCTTTCGCAGATTTTTTTCGCTCAAACTCTTTCAAATAGATTTTACGTAGGCGAATGCTTTTAGGCGTAACCTCTACGTATTCATCTTCTTGTATATATTCAAGTGCTTCTTCTAAAGAAAACTTACGTGATGGTGGTAACGATGCTTTATCATCAGAACCAGATGCACGCATATTGGTCAATTTCTTTGTTTTGGTTACGTTTACCACCAAATCCATTGGGCGGCTATTTTCACCAATTACCTGACCTTCATATACTTCATCGCCTGGATCTACAAAGAAAGTACCACGATCTTGCAAGTTATCCAACGAATAAGCAATTGCACTACCGTTTTCCATTACAATCAATGATCCATTTTGACGGCCAGAAATATCTCCTTTCCATTCTTCGTAACCAGTAAAGCGGTGCGTCATGATCGCTTCGCCTTGGGTTGCTGTCAAAATATTAGAACGCAAACCGATGATACCACGTGCTGGAATATCAAAACGCAACAAGAAACGATCGTTTTTAGGTTCCATACTTTTCATAGTACCCTTACGGCGCGTAACCAATTCGATACATTTACCGCTAGATTCCTCTGGTACGTCAATTGTCAATTCTTCTACTGGTTCGTGTTTGCGACCATTAATTTCTTTAACAATTACGCGAGGTTGACCAATCTGCAATTCGTAACCTTCGCGACGCATAGTCTCGATCAAAATGCTCAAGTGCAATACACCGCGACCAAATACCATAAAGGAATCGGCAGAATTGGTATCTTCCATACGCATGGCAAGGTTTTTCTCCAATTCTTTCTCCAAACGCTCCCGTACATGGCGGCTCGTAACAAACTTGCCTTCTTGTCCGAAGAACGGAGAATCATTGATGGTAAACATCATGCTCATTGTTGGCTCATCCACAGCGATAGATGGAAGTGCCTCTGGGTTTTCAGCATCTGCGATAGTATCGCCAATTTCAAAACCTTCTACACCTACTACTGCACAGATTTCGCCCGCTTCAACGAGGTCAACTTCTTTTTTGCCCAAACCATCAAATACATATATTTGTTTGATTTTGTTGCGTTGGAATGTACCATCTTTTTTAGCCAAAGAAACTTGTTGACCAGATTTTAGAACGCCACGCGTGAGGCGACCTACGGCGATACGACCAATAAAATTGGAGTAATCTAAAGAGGTAATCAACATTTGTGGTGTACCAGCAAATACTTCCGGAGGAGGAATATGCTCAATTACGGCATCTAATAATGCAGTAATATCGGTAGTTGGGTTTTTCCAATCCTTACCCATCCAGTTATTTTTAGCAGAGCCAAAAATGACAGGGAAGTCTAATTGATCTTCACGTGCATCCAAAGAGCACATTAGGTCAAATACCTGTTCGTGTGCCCAGTCGGGGTTACAGTTTGGTTTATCTACTTTATTGATAACCACAACTGCCTTTTTACCCATTTCAAGGGCTTTTTGAAGCACGAAGCGTGTTTGAGGCATAGGGCCTTCAAAAGCATCAACCAAAAGTAATACGCCATCGGCCATGTTAAGTACGCGCTCTACCTCACCGCCAAAGTCGGCGTGACCAGGAGTGTCGATGATATTGATCTTTACGCCTTTGTATTGTACAGAGACGTTTTTGGCAAGGATGGTGATTCCTCGCTCACGTTCAAGGTCATTACTATCGAGCATGAGATCTCCGGTGAGTTCATGTTCTTTGAACAATTTAGACGCTAGGATGATCTTGTCCACCAAGGTAGTTTTACCGTGGTCAACGTGCGCAATAATGGCAATGTTTCGAATATTTGTAATCATATTTAATAAACCCTAAATGGGTATTTTATCAAGTTAGAAACCAAAACGATTAATGTTTATTTGGCCAAACAAGGATATTTAGGCTCTGTTTAAAATTTATTTTATCAAAATTTAATTTCGACAAAATTTTCAATCAAAAACACCTTCCCTTGAAAACGGCCGCAAAAGTACGACATTTTACAGCGTGATGCAAGTTTTTTGAAATAATAAGGTGTTAATAAATAGTTTAACCTACGAAATATCCTAAAAAAGGGCGTCCCTTCCAATTATACCAATTTACAACAAACTCATAAGTGGTTTAAAATCAAGCACTTAGTTAAAGCAAAATATTGATTTGCTCTTTCCTAAGAATTACTGTCAGCGTACAAAGAATGACTGTTTTCCCATTTTTATTAAGACAACTACCTGAGTTTTGGGTTAGGGCATACCTAAGCCTTCTCACACTGAAAAATTTCGGAGCATTGATCCAGCAAAATATTCCCCTTGTATTTTACAGTTATACCCGGAGCATAATAGGCTTCGAATGTAATAGATGTGCAGTTTTTTGAAGGTATAAACTTAAAATTATACACCTTCCAATCCGTGTGATTAATCAATGGTGAAGTAGCCAATAATACTTGTTTGGATCCTGGCGCATCACCGCCCCACACCCTAAGTCGGCATGGTTTATCGTATTTGACATAGTAATCTGCATGCGACAAATAAATGCTAAATGAATAACACTCATCAGCCTTTAATGTTTTTGAAAGTGTCTGCCCAATATTTTCTACACTACCATCATCTCGGGTAACTAGCCCTAAACAAGTTTTTCCATGTTGCGCAGGAATTTGTAATCCCCATGCGCCGGGCAATATATCAGGTGTATTATTGGGGGTTTGGGACGACCAGCCATCAGGAAAGATAGATTCCTTTTGTATTTCGGATTCAAAAGATGGATTTGAAAATGTGGTATATTGTGGGCCATCGGTAAAGGAAGACACCAAAAAAAGAAGGGCAACCCCAGTAAATATTTGTTGCATAGTATGCTTTTAGACCATTTTTTTCAATTAAGTTACATGGAACGCTTTTTTATGACTAGTATTATAAATGGTGTTTTACTTTTGTCAGCCTTGCTCCCCGCTCACATAAAATATAAACGAATAAAATGCTTGTAAAAATCGCTATTACCCAACTTTCATGTAGCCCTAATGTGGATGAAAATATAACAAAACATATCCAACATATCCGCATTGCTGCCGATAATGGAGCAAATATAATATGCCTACAAGAACTTTTTGATGCGCAATACTTTCCACAAACCGTAGATGTGAACAATTATAAATATGCGCGCACTATACCGAGTGACTTGAGCAATACGATGTCGGCACTTGCGGCTGAATTGGGTGTAGTGCTTATTGTTCCTATATATGAGGAAGCACTGCCTGGCTTGTACTTCAATACTGCAATGGTTTTTGATGCCGATGGTAAGTATTTAGGTAAATACAGAAAAACCCATATCCCCGATGGCCCCCAATACTTGGAAAAGTACTATTTTGCTCCCGGCGATCTTGGCTATCCAGTGTTTAACACTAAATTTGGCTGTATTGCTGTGGGAATATGTTGGGACGAGTGGTTTCCTGAAGTAGCACGTTTATTTGCGTTACAAGGCGCGGGTATTATTTTTTACCCTTCCGCTATTGGTAGTGAACCCGACCGCCCAGATTATAGTAGTCATAAGGCTTGGCAAACGGTTATTAGCGCACATGGTATTACGAATGGCGTATTCATTGCTGCACCAAATCGTGTGGGGGTGGAAAAGGATATGACTTTTTATGGTCATAGTTTTATTAGCGACCCCTTTGGCGACTTCCTATCCGAGGGAGATACCAACGACGCTATTCTTTATGCGGATTGTGACTTTAACAAGATTCGGGAAGCCCGTGAATTATTGCATTTTTTAAGGGATCGAAGGGTAGATACTTATGGTGGGTTATTGAAGATGGTGGGGAAAGGATCGATAAAGAATTTATAAAAAAGAAATGGAGATATATTGACATTTATGAGGAGCCCCTTATATTTGCACATCTTTTAACCGTAGTTTTTTATATCTTATGCCGCAATCACTAAGTAGGGTGTTTGTACACATTGTTTTTAGTACAAAACACCGCCAACCATTTATGGACTTGGCTATTCAGCCCCTTTTATTTGCCTACATGGCTCGTATCTGCACAGAGTTTGACTGTACCCCTGTTCGTATAGGTGGTTATTACGACCATGTCCATATTCTTTGTCTGCTTTCTCGTAAAATTACGTTAGCAGATTTGATGGAGGAAGTGAAAAAACACTCCTCAAAATGGATAAAGACCCAGGGTAAACAATATGCTAATTTTTATTGGCAAACTGGATACGGTGCGTTTTCCGTTAACCCTAAACAAGAAGGTGTGGTTTGTAATTATATTGACAACCAATTTCTTCACCACGCAAAAAAAGATTTTAAAACGGAATTTCGTGAGTTTCTGCACCAATATGATGTGGAATATGACGAACGGTATGTGTGGGATTAGTCATAGGGTTAGCACCCTATGTTGGATATGTCGCCCCATTCGGGGCTAGGGTTGAGATTTACTCACAAATTTGTATTGATATCGATATTTAAAGATAGAATACATTCCCGATTCTTGAGAGCGAAGACTAAAAAGCCCCGAATGGGGCGACATATCCAGCGTGGGGTGCAAACCCCACGCGTGTTCGCGCGTGTTCGCCATATTCACACCCAATACAAGCATCTCCAAATCCCTCACAACACCTCCGCCACAACAAAAATACTACCAACCACCAGCACCACATCATCACCACTAGCAGCCCGTTTAGCAGCACCCAATGCACGACGCACACTAGCATACGCACGTCCATGAAGTCCAAATTCAGCAGCCTGCGTTTTCAATACATCTTTATCCAGCCCCCTTGGAATATTGGCCTTAGCAAAATAATACTTAGCAGACCTCGGGAAGCACACCAAGGCTTTAGACAAATCCTTATCATTTACAAACCCCGTCACAATATGCAATTGCGCCTTAGCCAATGTAGGAAATTTTTCTAGTTTTTCGAATACCTCTTTTAGTCCCGCTTCATTATGTGCGCTATCACAGAGCACCATCGGGTTTTGGCTAATTAATTGCCACCGTCCTTGAAACTTAGTGAATGCCCTTAAATTGCCAAAAGCATTTTCAATGTATTCAACTAAAGCAGCATTAGCATTATTATCCTTTAATATCAATTTGAAACCAGGCAATTGCCACAGTATCTCCACCGCTTGAAGTGCTGTAGAAATATTCTTAGACTGGTATGGCCCTGCTATTTCTGCTTCAAAATTTGGCATATAAACAGCCTCGTTTTTTAGCACCTGAAAAACACTATTTCCCAAGGTTTCTTTCACGGCGATTGTCTTGAAATGCTGGTCTGCAAAAACAATCGAAGCAAGTTCTTTTTGTGCTTTAGCCTCAAAAACCGGTGCTGTTTCAGGGTGTGTTTCACCTACCACCACCGGGATCCCCTTTTTAATAATCCCTGCTTTTTCGCCAGCAATCAAGGGCAAGGTATTACCCAGCATATCCATGTGGTCGAAAGAAATATTCGTAATGACACTTAACAAAGGCGTAATAATATTGGTGCTGTCCAATCGCCCACCTAACCCTACCTCCACAATAGCGATATCCACTTTCTCCCGTGCAAAATGGTCGAAAGCCATCGCTACACACATTTCAAAAAAAGACGGCTTTATTGCCGTAATCGCCTCTTTATTTTGATCTACAAAGTCAACTACCTTTTGTTTGGGTATATATATTCCATTTACCTTGATCCGCTCTCGAAAATCCAAGTAATGTGGACTCACGTAAAGACCTACTTTAAGTCCGGCAGCCTGACATATTCCAGATAGAAAATGACTCACCGAGCCTTTACCATTAGTACCGGCGACATGAACCGAAGGAAATTTCTGATGTGGGTTGCCCAAGTGCTCACACAAGGCCAAGGTATTTGTCAAGTCTTTTTTAAAGGCCGCAGCACCAACACGGTGGTACATTGGCAATTGAGCGTACATAAAATCCAGCGTATGCTGGTAGCGATCTTGTAAAGTTATTTGCTTCAAAAAAATATTTTTTATAGTTTTTTACTCCAAAATTATATCGTTCCTTTGCGTCACCAAAGATTTTTTTTTTGTGTTTTACAGCCCAGCCACCTATGCACATCCTATTAGTTAATAATACCCGACTCCCCGTTAAAGCATACGGAGGCGCAGAACGCGTAACTTGGTGGCTTGGAAAAGCCTTGGCTAAAATGGGGCACGAAGTGACTTTTTTGGTTAAAAAAAATTCCCAATGCGACTTTGCAAATGTAAAAGAAATTGACGAGTCGCTACCATACCACGCACAAATTCCCGATAGTTGCCATATTGTCCATTTCCATATCCCCAATACGGGAGAACAGATCGACAAGCCTTGTATTTACACTTACCATACTAACAGCGAAAAACCACAAACGTTTCACCCCAATACTGTTTTTTTATCAAAAGACCATGCAAAAAGACACGGAGGAAGCATTTTTGTCTATAATGGATTAGATTTTGATGATTATGGCGACCCCATTTTGACCAATAAAAGAATGTATCTACATTTTTTAGGCAAAGCTGATTGGCGGGTAAAAAATGTAAAAGGAGCCATCGAAATTGCAGGAAAAGTAGGGGAACGACTACACGTTATTGGCGGGACGAGGGTCAATTTTGGCAAAAATGTACGCATTACCCTAAGTCCACACGTGCGCTTTCACGGTATGTTGGGCGGCGATGGTAAAAATGTGCTACTCAATGGCTCCAAAGGTCTCCTCTACCCTACCCTATGGCACGAGCCATTTGGTTTGGCATCGATCGAAAGTCTTTGGTTTGGTTGCCCAGTATTTGGAACACCTTTTGGTGCTTTGACAGAGATTGTTGGCGGAGTACACCGCAGCGAATTGGATCGACCACGAGGAAACGGTAAAATAGAAGCCATCTACTCCGATTTTGGCTGTTTATCCGATAAAAAGTCGGAAATAATTGAGGCGGTTAAAGATGCAGATTCGTACAAAAGACAAATATGTCACGATTATGTACGCAGCTACTTTTCGGCAGAGCGTATGGCAAAAGAGTATATAGCATTGTACGAAAAAATCCTTAGTGGATACAGTTTGCACGACACACCTCCAGTTTGTTTGCAGCCACAACAAGGAAAATTATTAAACATGCGATGATGGAGTAGTTTGAAAGAAAAAACATCCATGTTCATTGAAGAGGATGAAACAATATCAAATGCTTAAAATGAACATTTCCCTAGATTCCAATATCACAACATGAATTAAATCGTAAATTTGCAAACGCAAATCATATTTTCATCATAAAAAATTTAATATTAAGCATGAGCAAAAAGCATTGTTTCTACTCACTCTTATTCCTTTTTGTAGTTGTTTCGTCCAATATACAAGCACAAAATGCGGCATTCAAAGCGATAACGTGCCCAGTAACCCAAAATAATTTCACCCTCCCTTACCCATTTACTGGTGGATTAAACGCACCTCAGTTCAATGCTGTGGACCTCAACCAGGATGGGGCAATGGATTTAATGATTTTTGATCGATCCAGTAATTCCGTCCTGACTTTTTTAAACAACCTTACTGGAGGGGTAAACGCCTATTACTATGCTCCGGAATATGCACGTACTTTCCCTAAATTGACGGATTATGTGCTGCTCCGCGATTACAATAATGACGGCGCAATGGATATTTTTTGCGCCCCCGATGAACCAGGTGCTCAAGAAATGCGTGTATTCAAAGGTCGTTTTGAAAATGGCGTATTGCGCTTTGATCCTTTCTATTTTACTTATCCGGGTTGCACTACTTGCAAAAAACTATACATTTATTACCCCGATCAAATACCCGGTCTGTGGAATAATTTCCCCATTGCAGGTAGTGATTACCCCTCCGTAGATGATATTGACGGTGATGGAGATTTGGATATTGTAGCGTTTTCAGCGGGTAATTCCGTTTACCTAACTTACCTCCAAAACATGTCGGTAGAGCGCGGCTTTGGTACGGATAGTCTTCAATTTATCTATGCAGACCGCTGCTGGGGCAAGTTTTTTGAAAATGGCCTGATCAAATGCCGCTCTTGCCTAAGCGCAACTCCTGATGCCTGCGCTGCTTGTCTTACAGGTGGCGGAGTAATTGAGGAGCGCGATGGTGTCCACCCCGGTGCATCGGTACTTACCTTCGATCATGATAAAGACGGCGATAAAGATGTAATAGTCGGCAATATATCCTTCAATTGCCTCAACCTCCTGATCAATGGCGGCACCCCTCAAAATGCTTGGATGACAGCGCAAGATACCACGTTCCCAAGTGAAAACGTAGAAGTGGATCTACTGAGTTTCCCCGCAGCGTACCATCTTGATATCAACAATGATGGCGAAAAAGACCTTTTGATATCGCCCAATTCACCCACCCTACACGAAGACCGCAACAATGTATGGTGGTATGAAAATACGAATCCAAGTGGCAGTGCTAATTTTGAACTCCAGACACGTAAACTATTCACTTCCAATATGATAGACCTAGGTACTGCTAGCCATCCTGCTTTTGCAGATGTGAATAGTGACGGCCTGACCGATCTTATTGTGGGTAATTATGGTTATTATACACCTGCTCAAAATGGAAATCCACAACGGTTTACAAATGCGAGTTTGTACCTCTATTTAAACACAGGTACGAATAACGCACCTGCATTTACATTGGCCGACGCAGATTGGTTAGGTATGTCGCAGTACGCACCTAATGACTATGAATTTGCACCTACTTTTGGTGATTTGGACGGCGATAACGACCTCGACCTCTTAGTAGGCAGTAACCTTGGTGCATTTTATGCGTTTTTTAACCAAGCAGGCCCGGACAATCCAATGAATCTAGTAGAAAGTTTTGATGTAATGTGGCTCACGATGGACGTTGGTCAGGTATCAATGCCTGTTATTTTTGACCTCGATCAGGATGGATTGAAAGATTTAATCGTTGGCGAACGCAACGGGAATATCAATTTTTATAAAAACATAGGTAGCCCCACAGAACCCATCTATAATCCAGACGAGAATGCAGCCCCGAATATCCCAAATTTGGGTGCTATCAATACACAAATTATTCCTAATGGCATTGGTTTTAGCGCACCACAAGTTGTAGTTATCAATGGTAGTACACTGCTGATAACAGGTGCACAAGATGGTCAAATGGAAGCCTACCAACTTACAGGGCCTGTAGCAACCGCCTTCCCAGTTGTTGACTTAAATTGGGGCAATATCAATGCAGGAAACCGTAGTTGCCCAGCCTTTGCAGATCTTACGGGTGACGGCAAATTGGAGGTAGTTCTTGGCAATCAGCGTGGAGGTTTGCAATTGTTCGGCACCGAACTGTCGGCTTTTGTTCCGCCAGTTAATGTGGGCAGTCCATCTATTAGCGATTTTGAATTTCAACTTATCCCTAATCCGACTTTGGATCATACCATCATTGTTATGAAGGGGAATTGGAAGCAGGAAAAAAACTGGGTGTTGGTGGATGTATTGGGCAGAATAATTCAGAAAGGCAATACTAATCAAACACAGATCACCTTGAATACCAGGGATTTAAGTGCAGGCATATATTATGTACAAGTTGAAATGGGCGATGCTGTAGGAGTGAAAAAATTGATTAAGCAATAATAAATCATGGAGGCTGTATCGTAAGTACGGGCTCAAAAATGCCAACAAAATAATATTTTGATTGAGCGTAGTATCGGCGCGATTCGCAGTCGCGCCGATACCCTACCGAGGCTTTTTTGATATTTTATTTGGCAAAGATTAAGTGCTTAAACCAATTTCCATACTTAGGATACAGCCTCATTTAATATCTAAATTTAATCTTCCTTTTGAATAAATATCCACCCTAATTCCAGTTGGACTCAGGCGTGTATCCAGCACCTTTATATCTTCGAGGCTGCCAGTTAATAACACACCGGGCTGAATTTCATAGTGATTAAGTGATGCCTGAACAGATTGCTTCAAAAGAGTAAGGTTTTCGTCGAGTGGAAAAGTCATGGCAGCAGCCATTTGTTTTTTGATGGGGCCTTGAAACAACCAAGATGCAGATTTGAATAACATATTTCTACTGTCCACATGAAAATCGAGGTCGGCGACTTCTATTGTATTTTTGAGGGCATTGAAACGTGGTTTACCCATAAAATATATTTTACCATTGAATGCACCCGACAATTGAGATAGTACAATTAATCGGTCATTATTGCCCCAAATCTTCAAATCATCTATCTTTACCTTTTTACCATTCGATTCAAAAACCTGTCCCAACATCATCCCTTTAGCGATGCGTTCGGCCTCGGGAAAAGGTACATCCGTGGCAAATTGCATTTGAAAATCATCGCCTACCGTATTGAGTCTTGTAAGATTAGGGACTTTACTATTTTCGCGAAATGCTGGTTTTTCCCCAAAAGTTACATCATTATTACATTTTACCTCTACGGTTGTTTTTATCGTTCTGGTATCCGTTTCCAAAGCGGTCATTCCAATACTCAGTGGTGTGGTTTTAACCCACATTTTGTACTCTTCTGACAAAAGAACGGGAGCCTGAACAGCATTCCAGACTTCATCTACATAAGGTTTGAGGCTCAATTGTTGGTTCACCACCCGGTCTAATGTTTCTGCTAATGTTTTCTTTGAACGGTTAAGTGCCAAATTAGCCACCGACTCAATACTGATATTGCCCAGCCCCGTTTTTAACACCGGTGCTTTGAGCCATTCGTGGTATTCTACATCTGTTTTGGTGGTTAAAGACCAATCGGGATTGATCTGGAACAAGGTTTTAAAACTCAAGGCCAACTCGCCATTGGCTTCTGCTTCTCCTACAAATAAGCGTTTTTTTACCCAAATTGAAACTGGAACGCGGTATTTAACGGTATTGCCGGAAACATACATCGTAATATCTTGGCTTTTCCAGGCATTGAGCATTAGATCATCTTTGCCATTGTCCTCGTAGGAGTAATCCTCGTACAATGCTTTTGAACTGAGCGAAATATTGAGGTTACGCACCAAATCGTCTATGGAAATATAAATTGGTACAGCAATATTGGATACCAAAGGTAAACTGTCAACATGGTTGTATTGCTCTGGTGGGCGTGGCGCATCGGTTATTTTAGACGATGACTTGCAGGAAAATAAAGTGGTCAATGAAAACATAAGAATGGCTACAAAGCCGAGCGGGTATTTTTTTATCATAATTGTGGAATTTGAGCGCAAAGTTATTTAAATCTCATTCCTAAAACAGTATTACATCACAATTTCTAAAGACCTTTGTAATTTTACACCCTTAAAAGAAGATAAGGAACAGATAATGCAGATCAAATTTACAACTGTCACGTGCCCCCAAGATATAACAGATATATTGGCGCTACAAGCCGCAAATCATATTTCAATCACCGACGAGGCAACGCGATCTGCTCAAGGGTTTGTCACTGTGCGGCACGACCCCGATGTGCTTGCGCGTATGAATATGGCTTATCCGTCTATCATTGCACGTGCCAACGATGAACTAGCAGGCTATGCCCTAATGATGCCGCGTAGTTTTCGGAAAGATATTCCTATTTTAGAACCGATGTTTACCCGATTGGATAGCCTTTCTTGGCGGGACGCGCCCTTGACGGATCAAAAATGGTTTGTCATGGGACAAATATGTGTAAACGAAAAATACAGAGGCCAAGGTGTATTCGATGGCTTGTACCAACACCTGCAATCAGTATGGCAGTCTCATTTCGATTTTGTAATCACGGAAGTATCCGAGCGCAACCCACGTTCCATGCGTGCGCACGAGCGGGTAGGTTTTGAGGTGTTATATGCTTATACAAACGATGTAACGGGTGAGGGATGGCGAGTTATCGTCTTGGATTTTGGAAAGAAACGTTAGTAACATATCCTCAAAAATAAAATCGTTTCCAAGCCGCAATTACCACTAGGTTTTCGTTAAAGAATGAGAATTAAATATAACTACTCATGCAAAAACTAATTTTTTTACAATTACTCCTTTTTCCGCTAACAATCAATTCGATTTTTGCGCAAAACAAACCTTCTAAACATCAGTTTGAGGTTCAGGCATCAGGAATTTATCAATTTCCGACCATAACAAATACAGGATCACCCAACAATACATATGGCGGCTTTGATGCCGCTTATGGCTATGGCCTCCATCTAAATTATACATGCCGTATCTATAATCATCTCCATTTTCAGGCTCAGTTTGGGGCAAGCGAGCAAGGCCGTACAGATCATGAAGGTAAAAAATGGGAGCATTATTTACTCAATGCTGGTATTGGACTACGGTATAAATTTAATGTTTTTCAACTATACACCATGCTTATCCGCCAGAACTATATCGGAGGAAATGACCCGTTGATTAAATTTATAGATAATTCACTTCCACTGATCATTAACAAGTCAGAGATAGGTTTTAATCCGGGTATTTTGGCAACTATTACACCTCACTTTTCTATCGGTGCTTCTTACACTAAAATGTTGACACCATATCACCGTGCTCCTTTAGGAAGGGATGATTTCAAGGTTTTTCGCCAAAATATCGCATTGAGCCTCTATTATTCATTCAAATAAATACTTAAATCTCATTCCTAATGCACTATTTCCCGCTGCACACTACCGTGCCGCAGCAGCCTCTTTCATTTCGCTTGCCAAATCATGTCCCAAATACCGCTCAATCAAACCATGAATACCATAAATAACAGGTGTCATCAATAGCGCAACCAAGCCTTTATAGGCGTATCCCATTAAACAAGAAGCAATCACTTGTGCCAATGGAAACCCAAGCCCATAATACAACGCAACAATACCCACTACAAAAGTATCAATGAGTTGCGAAACAAGTGTACTGCCCGTAGCACGCAACCAAATACGCCCCTCACCCGTGGCTTGCTTGATTCGGTGGAATATATTGACATCCACCAATTGGCCGATCAAAAAAGCCAACAAAGAGCCCAAAATGATCCATTGGCTTTGACCAAATACCAAATTATACGCTTGGTTGTAGTCCCCTACCCTACTCATGGCCTCGGCTTTTTGTTCGGGCGACCACGTAGGGTTGATATGCGCCGTACGCCAAAACTCGGCGGGCTGCAGTTGCATTGCAAAGAACAGCATCACAAAACCGTAGAGGATGAGTCCAGCGGTGAGGAAGGATAAAATCCGCACGCCTTTACGGCCATAATATTCGTTTATAATATCGGTAATAATAAACACAGCGGGCCAGAGCAGCATCCCCGCAGTAAGCGTAAAATTGAGGTTGGGTTGCCCCAAAACTGTCCAGTTTACCTCTGCAAAACCCAATGTTTTTTCTAAAGAGAATAATTTAACACCCATAAACTCTGCTACCAAAGTATTGGTGATAAAAAAACCGGATAGCAGCATCCAAAGCAAGCGAGGTTTGGTGGTAAAGAAATCGCGCATAGTGTTAGTTACAGTAATTTGGAAAATGAAATACCAAAGGGAATAGAAAACAAAAAAGAGAAAGCTATGGTTGACAAAAGTGTCAAGAATTGTCTTACATAGTACTTAATGTTAAGCATGAATTAATACATCTCCATCGTCAATAATTGGGACATTTCCTGTTGTAATAGATAGGCTTCTGCACGTGCCATTTCGGCAAAATCCAAGCCATTACTGGCATAAATGATGCTTCTAGTCGCATTTACCAGCAATCCGCAATCCTCGTTGAGGCCATATTTGCATACCTCACTCAAGTCGCCGCCTTGCGCACCAACGCCTGGTACCAGAAAAAAATGGCGCGGTGCCAATTCTCGGATTCGCCCAAACATTTCGGGGTGTGTTGCGCCCACCACATACATCAGATTATCGGGTGTCCCCCATTGATTGAGGGTTTCAATTACTTTTTCAAACAAGCACAAATTATTGGTATCGGCTTGTATTGTCCTTTGAAAATCGGTGCTACCGGGATTGGAAGTGAGGGCTAAAACAATGGCCCAATGCCCATCGTAACCCAAAAAAGGTTTGATACTGTCTTCGCCCATATATGGTGCCACGGTTACGGCATCGCATTGATAAGTATTAAAAAACGCATCGGCATACATACGACCAGTATTACCAATATCGCCGCGTTTAGCATCAGCGATAATGAGGTGATCTTTACCGATATACTCGACCGTTTCTTTAAAAATTTGCATACCTATTGGCCCTAATACCTCATAAAAAGCCAAATTGGGTTTATAGGCCACGCACAAATCGCGCGTAGCATCAATAATTGCTTTATTAAATAGCAGGATTCCGTTGGGATCATTTTGCAAATGGATTGGTAATTTAGCGCGTTCGGTGTCCAAACCTACACACAAAAAAGATTTTTTCTCAAAAATTTGCTCAATAAGTACGTTTCTCGTCATATCCAAAAGTTAAAAATTATAAAAATGTACGCGATGGTTAAGTTTGGCACGGTTTTTCCGATACATAGTTTTAGAAAAGGACTACACAACAAAAACGGTCAGTTATTGATGAGTAGTTCCAAAGAGTTTAGTATTAGATTGGTTAATTGTTTTCATGGTTATGTTGTAGGCCATCCTGACGGAAGATTGGGATGGCTTTTTTTATTTTTAGGCCAACCATACAGCGTATTTTAAAACAGACTTGGTCCAAAACGGATCAACCAAGCAATCGCCAATAGACCTGTTGCGATCACTACGCCACGCATCGCGTGTTCCCAACGCCGTCCTCTAAAAATATTGATCAACAGTATATTGATCGCAATGGCCACGATAGCGAGGGTGCGTTCTCTAAAATTAATAGATAATCCTGAACCACTTGCTGCACCTTGTTTTTCCAAAAGGCTAAACAATGCGTACAAAATAGCAAAAATAGTGACTGGCAAAAGTAGGCCCGGTATGAGGCCTGTTGGTATTCTATTTCTTTTATCCATGTTTTTAGTTTATAATATCTATTTGCCCAAACTGATTTTTCATCCACTCCATCGACTTATAATCCGTCAAATCGTGCATAGAAGGTACGATGGAAACATAGCCATTTTTGAGTGCCCATTCATCGGTGTCCTCACCTTTGTCTTTGTTTACAAATTTGCCTGAAAGCCAATAATAAGGACTTCCGCTGGGGTCTCGGCCTTCTACGAATGTTTCTACCCAACTACCATCGCATTGGCGGCATACTTTTACGCCTTTAATCTCGTCCAAAGGCAATCTTGGTATATTGACATTGATTAATTTGCCTTGTTGGAAAGGTGATTGGAGGGTTTTTTCGATCATTTTTGTGGCCCAAAATTGAGCGGCTGAAAAATCTGCTTCCGCCGAAAAATCGCACAGCGAAAAACCGATACTATCAATTCCCTCCACAGAGGCTTCCATTGCAGCCGACATTGTGCCGGAATAGATAATATTGATAGAAGAATTACTGCCGTGGTTAATACCTGAGACGCACAGATCTATTTTCCGGCCTTTGAGTACCACATGTTTGGCTAGTTTTACACAATCGACGGGAGTACCAGAGCATTCCCAAGCCTCAATCCCATCAAAAACCTTGACACGTCGTAAACGCAAGGGATCGTGGATACTAATCGCATGGCCTTTGCCACTTTGAGGTGAATCGGGAGCGACGACAATTACCTCCCCAAATTGCGCCGCCACTTCCACCAAAGCGCGGATACCCGGGGCAACAATTCCATCATCATTTGTAACTAAAATAAGTGGTTTTGACATGGCGCAAAAATAGCGGTATTTCTGCTAAGTTAGTGTAAAGCCTAAATCAATATTTTAGACTTCTTGTTTTTTTATGGTAGAATGTCGTTTTTTAGATCAATAAAATGGCAGCAATTTCCCATGTGACATACACCCTGTTGTTCAATGGAAGAACGGATGAAACGGATTTTACGGATTAGAGCGGATTCTTTTGAAACAATCCGCTCTAATCCGTTTCATCCGTTTTGCTATCCTGTCTTAGTTTTGATCCAGATGGAAAATTGCTGATAAAATGGGTTGTTCACCTTAAAATCAAGTTATTTTGTACAAAAAAAACGGGATAACATGGCTAAAGTAAGTGAAATGAAGTTCTTATCAAAATTTTATCTTAATTTTGCCGTTGTAAGTACTTCATCAGTATTAGTTTAGCCTAGGCTAAACTAATACTGATGAAATACTTATGATTATCTTTAAATCAGTAACTTACTTCTATGACGCGTTCATTATTAACATTCTGTCTATTGTTTTGCGGTATTTTGGGCTTCGCTCAAGTAGCACCCCAAGCCACTTATGTTTTGTTTAATAACCAAAACATGGACATCCTCGACTATCGGCTTGCCTTTAGTACCAACACCACTCATTATTACGCTTACAATTTTAAGCCTGGTGGCAACGACCAATATATTCTTTACTCTGGATCTGGGGTTAATTTGGATAATTTGCCCCAAAATACACAAAACAGCCGCGATTTCAAATTGACTGATGATCTAACTACGGGTGTTAATAATGTTTCCCGCCAACTATTTATGGTGGTGCAGCAACAACGTGGTTATATCGTATCGCCGATCACTAAGATTACCAAAGTGACCAACAGCGGCAAGTATATTTTTGTCAATGCCTTTAACTATTCGTACGTTTTTGACACCGATAATATTAGCATGGGGCGCGAATTGTCCACAGCAGGTTCAGGTGCATCGGTGACATTGACTTCTTTTGGTTACAAAAACTGTAAGTACCAGTATTCCTTCAAGCGAACGCCAAATGTGGCCAACGCAGAATCTGCTGAATTTGATTTTGTGCCAGGGATCGGTATCGTTTCTGAAAAAAGTGGCCGTAATGCCACCGAAATGCAGAATAACCAAGTGGTGCTTTGGGCTATCAACGGGCTTACACTCAGTGATTATATTGGTAAAGAATGTGGCAATACCGCTGCCATAACACCTAATACGCCACCGACAGCAGTGCCTTCGCCTGGCAATGTGGTGCCACCTATTGATCCACGCGTAGGTGATCCGGCTACTGGCAATGTGCAGCCTGCACAAACAGGGAATTTGATTTACACCTCCGCCATCAGTAAACAGCCCGCTGTAAATTGTGGAAAGGCGGCTGGTGTAGGTATGCATATCGTTCAGCCTAAAGAAACAGTAAACAGCATTGCACGTTTTTATGGTGTAACATCTGCCCAGATTTTGAAATGGAACGGTATTAAAGATGCCAATAAAATATCTATTTGCCAAGAATTACAAGTAGCCGCTCCGGGCGGTACGCTTAAAAAAGGATTGCAACCTATTATTGTTGTACCTGCAAATCAAGTAAATACTGGCGTAAAAGTAACACCACCACCTACGCCACCCAATAATATCCCGCCTTATACGCCCGTACAACCGATAGGCCCAAGTCCGGTACCCGATTTATTTGGCGGTGGGCAACAGCAAGGCCCAACTTATATCGCACCTCAACCGATGCCTCAGCAACCTATTGCAACGCCAACACCTGAGGTACCCAATAACAGCACTGCTGGCCAATTTTATTCGGTGAAACAAGGCGAAGGTTTGGCTGCAATTGCCCGTAAATTTGGTTATACCGAAGAGCGTTTGCGCAATATGAATAAGATGCCTGCCACAGGTAATGTTGGTTTGCAAGTGGGTCAAAAACTAAAAATATCGGATTGCGATAATGGTAGTTATTATACCTCACCTACCGAATCGGCAGTGCCATCACCGGGAGGCGTACCTGTATTTACGCAGCCAGTAGGCAATACACCTACGAACCTACCCACTGGCGTTTACCAGCCATTGCCACCTGTAAACACCGGAGCGGGTGGTACACCAGCTTATACGCCCGTGCCAGCTAATTATACGCCACCAGTAATTACAACACCAGAGCCACCCAAGACGAATAATAAACGCGATCCAATCGGTTTCAAAGATTATTTTGTAAAAGATAGCGAGACGATTAAGGATATTGCACGCAAACAAAGTATGGATGCCGCTGAATTGGCACTCATCAATGGACGCGACCAAAATGAGAAATTGGCACCGGGTACTCGAATCCAACTGCCGATTTATTAGACGAATATATACATTAAGCACTTCATTTATAAAAGACTTGTTGCGGTGGTCTCCCACTGCAACAAGTCTTTTTATTTAGTACCTATCTGCGCCAAATTATTTTTCTGACGCTTTTTTGGGAAAAATTTGGCTTTAGTCCGAATGCAATGCGCAATTAATTGATTTTCAGTGTTTTATTTATTTTTCAATGGATATCGTAGGCTGATATTCGGTGTGTTTTTTTGACCATGCAAGATAATCAGTGATTTTTGACCAAAAATTGGTGGTCGTTTACCTCTTGTTGCCCCCACTTTTGCCCATGAAAAAAGGGATAATGATTGGCGGGCAAATTCATCGCCTCACCATCCATCCATGACCTTCGATACCTTTGCCCATCAATAGTTTCCAAATGATAATCACAAGCAAAAAACGTAACGGACTGGTTTATACAAGCCGTTTAATTTAAATAAATTAGACATGTTGGATTATATTTGTTTGTCTTGTAATTGCTAAACACAGTTATTTCCCACAGAAAAGCAATATAAATAATATTAAAATCTAGTTTATATCTACATTTGCAATGAATAAATAATCAGTTATGCAAGTACTTCAACCGTTCAAACTACTCGCTTTTGTGCTAGTTTTGGCTACAGCCGATCTATCAGCACAGTCCTCTTCTGGTTCTGGAACTAAAGAAGCATCCAGCGCAGTCAATGTCCTGAAAGCGTTACTCCCTAGTTCTGCCTCAACTACACCTCCTACAAACGTGGGAAATACTGGCACGGGAGTTGGAAACACAGGTACAGGCACGGGAACTGGCGGTACAGGTACGGGAACTGGCGGTACGGGTGGAACGGGTACAGGAACTGGTGGAACGGGTACGGGAACTGGTGGTACTGGCACGGGAACGGGTGGTACTGGTACTGGAACTGGAACTGGTGGAACGGGTACGGGAACTGGCGGTACTGGCACGGGAACGGGTGGAACTGGAACTGGTACTGGAACTGGAACTGGTGGTACTGGTACGGGAACTGGTGGTACTGGCACGGGAACTGGTGGTACTGGTACTGGAACTGGTGGTACTGGCACGGGAACGGGTGGAACTGGTACTGGAACTGGTACGGGAACTGGTGGTACTGGCACGGGAACGGGTGGAACTGGTACTGGAACGGGTACGGGAACTGGTGGTACTGGCACGGGAACGGGTGGTACTGGCACAGGAACAGGAACAGGAACAGGTACTGGAACAGGCACAGGTACTGGAACTGGCACAGGAACTGGCACAGGAACTGGCACAGGAACAGGAACAGGTACTGGTACTGGAACAGGTACTGGCACAGGAACAGGCACAGGAACTGGTACAGTCATAGGAACGGGTGGCACAGGAACGGGCGGCACAAGCACAGGAACGGGAGGTACAGGCACAGGAACGGGCGGCACAGGTACAGGCGGAAATAACACTGGCACAGGTGGTACTGGAAACACAGGCGCAGGAATGACAATTAGCGGTGGTACAAATACATCAGGTAATACTTCTACCACATCCACGGCTGGCGGTGGTGCCATTACCATGTACAAAACCGGCTGGAACAAAGATCGGGTAATGGCATTCGCTAAAGGAAGCCGTCCTAATCCGAGTACTTACCTTACAGAAGCCTATATCAACGATCACCTCAACCGCTTCAAAAGGGAAGGTGGTTCTTTTATGATTGTAGAGAATTGGCTAGAAAAAGGAGCGTTTAATGCATTTGCGCCTCGTAAGTTTGTCATGCTCCGTTCCGATATGGACAAAGTAATGGCCAAATATTATCAAACTGGTCGTATTGAAGACGTTGAGGATGCATTAGGTTATAGAAGGGGCGATTTAAAAGGATTAGATGCCGAAATTCATGTCATCAATATAGACTCTGTTAAATATAAATTTGAACTTCCCAATGGCAATGAAATAGGAGCCAACGACCTCTGGGAACCCGGTGCAAAAACCTCCGGCGGCTACCGCGAAGCCGTTATTATTGATAAAACTGACCCAGCCAAAACCATCGTTCACAACAAAAATCCAGAAGCATTACACACTTTTGATTTTAAAGAACTGATCTATAAACAAGGCTGGTACAACAAAAGGGTAAGGGATATACCTAAGTCAACTCGCCCCAATCCCGCAGATTACCTCGTTGCCAGTTATGTCCAAAACCACCTTCAAAAGTTTAATACCGAAGGTGGTGCATTTATAGCGCTCAAAAGTGATATTGAAAACCCTGCTATAAGTTCCACAAGTTTCCCGCTGAAAAAATTTGTAATGCTCCGTTCCGATATGGATAAAGTGGTCGCAAAATTCCAACAATCGGGCGAAATTAAAGACATTGAGGATGCCCTTGGTTATACCCCAGGTAGTTTGGCAGGGAAGGAAGACGATTTATATGTCTTTTATTTGGACAAATCCAAGTACATATTTGAACTACCAACAGGCAATGAAACAGAAGCCGATAATCTTTGGGAACCAGAAGCGCGCACTTCTGGTGGCTTTTTGGAGTGTGTTGTGACCGACAAGGCCAATCCCAATACCCCAATTACGCATAATAAGAAGATCACAAACCTTCAAAGCCAGTTTCAATACATAAAAGTAGCAGGCGAAGGTTCTAATGCCATATACAAACCAGGTTGGTCTAAATCAAGGGTAATGGCTATTCCAAAAGGTAGCCGCCCCAACCCTTCAACTTACCTCACTGCCTCTTATATTACCAATCACCTCAACCTATTCAAGACAGAAGGTGGTGCCTTTATGATTGTAGAGCCGTGGATCGAAACCAGTCCCTATCCAGCATTTGCACTACGCAAGTTTGTGATGCTCCGTTCCGATATGGATAAGGTAGTGGCCAAATATTACCAAAGTGGACGGATTGAGGATATAGAAGATGCATTGGGCTACAAAAGAGGCGACCTCAAAGGCAAAGATGCCGATATTCATGTCATTTATTTAGACCCTTCTAAATATAATTTTGAACTCCCCGATGGCAATGAAATCGGTGCTAACGAACTTTGGGAACCCGGCGCAAAAACCTCCGGCGGCTACCGCGAAGCTGTTATTATCGATAAAACCGATCCTACAAAAACCATAGCCCACAATAAAGATCCAGAGGCGTTACATACCTTTGATTTTAAAGAACTGATCTACAAACAGGGCTGGTACAATAAAAGGGTAAGAGATATACCTAAGTTAACTCGCCCCAATCCTGCTGATTACCTGATCCCTTCTTATATCCAAAACCACCTTCAAAAATTTAATACCGAAGGTGGTGCCTTTATGGTGGTCAAAAGTGATATTGAAAACCCTAATATAAGTTACACAAGTTTCCCACTGAAAAAATTTGTGATGCTCCGTTCCGATATGGATAAAGTGGTTGCAAAGTTCCAACAGACGGGCGATGTAAAAGACATAGAAGATGCCCTCGGTTATACACCAGGTAGTTTGGCAGGGAAGGAAGATGATTTATATGTGTTCTACCTCAACAAAACAAAATACCTTTTTGAACTGCCAACAGGTAATGAAATAGGTGCGAATAGCCTTTGGGAACCCGAAGCACGTACTTCTGGCGGTTTTCTGGAATGTGTCGTAACTGATAAAGCCAATGCTAACAGACCAATTACACATAATAAAAAGATCACAACACTCCAAAGCGCATTCCAATATATTAAATTATCTGGTGCAGGTTCTGCCAGTATTTACCAACCGGGTTGGTCTAAATCAAGGGTAATGGCCATACCAAAAGGTAGCCGCCCCAACCCGAGTACTTACCTCACTACCTCCTATATTACCGAACATCTCAATCTATTCAAAGCAGAAGGTGGTGCCTTTATGATTGTAGAGCCGTGGATCGAAACCAGTCCCTATCCAGCATTTGCACTACGCAAGTTTGTGATGCTCCGTTCCGATATGGATAAGGTAATGGCCAAATATTACCAAAGCGGACGAATCGAGGACATAGAAGATGCGTTGGGCTACAAAAGAGGCGACTTGAAGGGCAAAGATGCCGATATTCATGTCATTTATTTAGACCCTTCTAAATACAATTTTGAACTCCCCGATGGCAACGAAGCAGGTGCTAACGAACTTTGGGAGCCCGGTGCAAAAACCTCCGGCGGCTACCGCGAAGCCGTTATTATTGACAAAACCGACCCAACCAAAACCATCGTCCACAATAAAGATCCAGAGG
>JBEAVK010000069.1:0-12369 GCA_041160955.1 Bacteroidota bacterium | reverse complement strand
TGTAACTGGAATCGGAGCGCAGGGCAAAACTCATGGTGCTTTCTGGGGTAATGCCACCACCTACATTGCGAACGGCATAGTTGATCGTAATGCTCTCATTGGATAGGGAAATTGGGGCATTCAGGGTCAATTCGTAGTCGGGCAGGTTTTGCCCTGTTGGAAAACTTAATTCATAATCGGCGTAATTATCGTTTTCATTGATCTCATTGATTGAATCTTGCGGATCGACCAAAGCATAAAAGGAAAACGGGCTTGAAATTAAATCCGTTGGCGCGAGCAAAATAGTAGGGTTAAAATTAAAATACCCCCCAGCGGCGATGGGAGGTACTTTAAATGTCGTTATTGTTTGCCCGTTATTGGATTGTACAATTTGGAGTTCTGAACTATCTGTAACGCTAAATGCTGTAAAATTGCTGACCTGAATGGCCAAGTTCAACGAATTTACATTGCTCAAACCTGCAAAATTGATGGCCAATGCCAAATTGGGTTTATCAGGGTTTTCAACATTTACACGACCCGCAATTACTGTGTTGTTCGATTCGTCAGATTCCAAAATTTCATCATCTGCATCTATTTTAAGCAGGAGGTAATAATAACCTTCTGGTACTACGGGAATAGTCATCGCGCCAAGCACATTGGTTATATTTTGGCCTGCTAACAGGTTACCAGTAGGTACTACGCCATCAAAAATATCATCGGGTGACCAAATATCATCCACGGATAATGCTGATCGGATCTTAAAACTACCCATAGCATTGCTTGAACCTTGATTTTGTATATCAAAATTGAAGGTCAATACGTTGTTCCAGTAAGTATTATCATAAATTGGATTCGACACAGCAATGGTCAAATCGGATTGGGCGTATAAGCTAGATACGGCCATTAACTGCAGTAACGCAGTAAATAACAAAGTGTAAATCGGTCTCATGGCGCAAATGTAGAATAATGTTTTGTAAATTTGCATGGCGTTAACAATTGGCAAATTTCGTATAGTCAAACATTATTGTTTGTATCACGTCCCGTAGAGCCGTTGCACCGCAACGGCTCAAAAATCGCGGTTATAAATCGCGGTTATAAATCGCGGTTATAAATCGCGGTTATATAGCAGCAGGCCATTATCAATCCTGCCCGACCTCAATAGTCTCCCACCGAATCTGCCGTTTTTCGTTTGGTCCAGCCTCATAAGCCACCAAAACACCTTTTTTAGTAGCCCATAACGCGGGTAATTCAGCCGCATCTTTAGCCAAAGTAATGGTTTGATCGTGGTCTTTTTTGGCAGAATTGGCCGACAAGGTGCGTAAAACGATCACCGTACTTTTTTCTTCGGGTTGCTGCTGATCCCAAGCCAGTATGAGTTTGTCATTGTTGGAAAGCAATTGTGGGTGTTGCGCTGCACTACCTTCAATAAAAGTGCGCAATTGACCCGATCCATCGGATACTTTAATCCCCTGCCCCGTTTCCGAACCAGTGTACCAAGCCGTATAAAGCGTTGTGCCCATTTGCGCCGTGCTTGGCCCTGTATGCGGACAGCCATCTATTTGCCATTTATCATGGTGTAATACAGCGTACGACCCAAAACTCCGACCGCCATCACTTGATACCACATGACCAATATCGCGAATACCGCCAGGTAGAATATCCCTAAAAAAGATATGAATATTACCGGATTTATCCGCAAATAAATTGGTGCGGCAGCATTGGCAAGCCCCTTCTTTTGCCGTGATTTCGGCACCTAATCCTGCTCCAGGGAGGGTTTGGCTAAATTTGACAGGTCTGCCGCTATCTTCATCTGCGCCACGTTCTCCCAACCATGAAATACCTATTTCGCCGTTCGGCAAAGGGTGTAAATCCATAAATGAACGGCTCTTGCCTGCACTGGTATCGGTATGAACATATACTGGGGCTGTCCAGTTTGTCCCACCATCGGACGAAAGCCGATAGTAGATATTCCCAGCAAATCGGCTCTCGGGCGTAGGGCGTTTTACTTCATAGGCGGCCATAATAGTGCCATCGGCTTTGAAAGCCACCTTGGGCATTCCCTCGGCATGTCCCGAAATGCCGGGTACGATGGGTATGTCTATTGGTTGGCCAAAGGATTTACCCTCGTCGGTGGATACAGCAAAAGCAAAACGTACTACTTTACCATTAGCATCGCGTTCAATCCATGATAAAACGGGTTGGTTTAGGTGGTTTTGCGTAAAATGGGGTGCCGTAGCGTCCATTTTAGTATTAGAAATAGTATGGTGCTGCGCTTGCAATGTCCATGTAGCGCACAAGAATAAGATGAAAAAACAATGACGCATATTGAGTCTATTTGAATACATCTGCGACGGAGGGCTGGATGGATCTCCGTCGCAGATATGATGAAAGTATAAAAATGTTGAACTATTGTTGAACCGATTTACCCGTAAAATTATACTGAATACCCCAAGTGAATGTGCGAGGGGCAGCCGGTGTAAATGTAGAGCGATCTGAAGCACCATTATTACGGGTAGCATTAAAGGCATACAGTTCGTCGGTGAGGTTCAATATATTCATAAATAGTTCTACACCTTTTAATTGGTAGCCAATCCTGTAATTAAACACACTTACACCGGGCAAACCTAATGCGCCCTTATCCTCGTATCGTACGGTGTTTACTTGGTTTTGGTACCAAGGAGAAAGGCGTTGCCATTCCAATGAAGTTCGGAAATTGGGTAGCCATTTTGGGTAATAACTGAACTCTGTATTGAGCAACCAACGTGGAGCACCGGGCATGGTTTTGCCATCTACATTTTTAACCAAATCGCTTGCTCTTTGGCTCAATTCAAACGACTCGAAACGATGGATGGAATAAGCGCCTCCTAAGCGGAAAAAGAACTCTTTTGTGGGTTTGGCCGTAAAACCAAATTCAACACCGCGGTGCAAGGTTTCACCCGCAGATTGGAAGTCGAAAGAGTTGTCGGGCTGGCGGACATTGAGTAGCTCATTTCTTCCTATCAAGTTATAAATGGCAAAATCGACATAGATTTTATTTTTCCAAAAAGCAGCCCAGCCTCCCAATTCCATATTGTCGAATCGCGCTGGCTCAAGGTTATAATAAAATACATCACCATTAGCTGCCGGAGTAGGTCTTCTTCTGAAAATTGTCGTCAAACCAGGAGGTGAGAATCCTTGTGAATAATTACCATAAATACCCATATTTTGCTTAATTTCGTAGGTGATGCCCACTTTTGGAGTGAACCTTCCATACGATTTACTACCGCTTCTATCATCCAAAAAATTGGTAAAATTAAAGGATAATTGATCGTACCGTCCACCTACCGATACCCTCACCTTTGGCAACGGCACAAAATCTAACTGTGCATAAGCCGCTGTATTCCGAAGTACAGCATCGTATTTTACCAAAAATGAATCAGGACGTTCTTCCCTAATCGTGAACTTTTCTACCGATTTACCATCGGGGCGGAGTTGGGCATCCAACAAAAGGAAGTGGGCATAATAATCTGTGGGCGAGTAGTCAAATGTTGCGCCAGCGAGCAGTCGGGATTGCAAAAATTTGAACCGTTGGCTGTGTTGCGCTACTGCACCATAACTTTTAAACCGATTATCGTTTACTTCGCCACGTGCTGTGGTTTGGTTGGCTGTCCAACGTATGGCAAACGAAGGGTTCTGTGCAATAGAATTATCGCGGGCAAAAGCAGTGATATAGGATTGAGAACCATTTGCCCAGTCTTTTTCCAATGTTGCACGCGTACGTAAGGCGTACACGCGACGGTAGGTAAAATCGGCGGAACTGGTGTAAGAACGGTCGTAAAATGAGATACTATCAACGGATCCACCTGTTTGCGAATCGTAATTATTGTAGGATAATGTAGAAATAAGACGTAGGCTGGGGTTAAAATGATATTCTGCCCTGCCATTGAAAGACTGCTTGTCAAAATCAGAACGGGACTGCCACGAATCGCGCTGACGTGCAAAAAAACCGCCACCATACAACCCGAATTTTTTAGTCACCATACCACCTAAGCCGTACTGTACCCTTCCATAACCAAACTGATCGCCTTGCAGACCAATACGTACAGTGGGTACGGCGGTGGGCCTCTGTGTGATGAAGTTAACAGCACCTCCCACGGCCTCTGGACCATACAGTGAGGAGGCTGGCCCTTTGATCACTTCGATACTGGATATGGCAAAGATATTCATTTCGATCAGTGCATTGTGGTTGAATACGCCCATTGGTCGTATAGACAAACCGTCTTCCAAGTATTGAAAATAAGCATTGGTGGTGAACGGCTGCCGAATGGCCATCGAGTGCTGCTCGTTATTGAGGTTCACCATATACACGCCACTTACTTTATTCAGCGCCTCGTACATATTGGTGGGTTTGGTTTCATCGAGTACACGCGCCGACAATTTACTGATGGCAACCGGAGCAGTGGTGCGCGCTCCCGCTTCGCGGTTGGCAGTAACTACAACACTTTGAAGGCTGTGAATATCTGCCTCCAGCACAATGGTTTGATTGCTACCGGCGGGAATGATTTTGGGGGCAAAACCAGCATAACTGGTTTGGAATATATCGGATGGTTGGCTTTGGGTGATTTCGAAACGACCATTTGCATCAGTAACAGTACCAGTGCTGCTATTGGAGGCTCGTATGGTTACGCCAGGGAGGGGTTCTTTGGTTTGGGCATCAATGATAGTGCCTGATATGCTGCTTTGGGCATAGGTAAATATGGAACTGGCCAAACAGGCGAGTATTAGAATATATTTTTGCATGATTGAATAATGAGTTATAGGCTGCACACGCACCGTTGGTTACGCACATGGGGTGGATAACCAATGAGTGGGTACGGGCAAAATTAGAAAAATGGTAAAAACTTAGCCAGCGGTTTCGGAGCAAAAAAGCCGACAGTTTTTGGGTCAGGCAAACCGCTTTTTTGAGCTCGATGCAGCGCACCCCGCCGAGCAGGGCACGATCGGACGAGAAAAACGGTGCATTAATGCCTGGCCTATAGAAGTAGCACGGGCCAAACCTGACCTTTTGAGCCGAAATGGGAGCGACTAGGTTTTTACAACAATGAAAGTGTGGGAACGTGGAATTCTTTTCAGGCGGGTGGCTTAAATATACCCTTCACAGGACTTTTAAATGCTGGAAACACATACGCAAATTTAGGTTGTGTGGGTGCTTCCGCATGGTAAAACAGGCTCAACTGGAACAATACCTCGGGCAAATCGTACATAATGTCGTTTAATTGCCTTAATGCACTAGGCAGGTATGGTAGGTGTTCCTCGGAGGCCTTCATGTTGTTGAGCAAGGCACATTTACCATCGCAATGCAGGTCTGGTTTATCGCGATTGACGCATTGTTGCACGAACTCACTTTTGCTGGCATAATAATACACGACCCAAGCGCTTCGCATGGAGGCCTGTGCAAGTATGCCAGATAAAATACAGATTATGAGTAGTTTGTGCATAAAATTCCGGCAAATGTACGGCATATAATTTTGCCCATTGGTAAAATATATGCCAGTTTGTGACAAATGGTTTTTTATTCATTGTTAGGAATTGGGTCGATACCGCCGTTACGATAAACGCACCTTTAATAATTCGGCCAACAATTCAAACGCCTTTTTCCATTCCTCATTCGAAAATACCCATTGCCCTTTTCTGTACCCCTTTGTGAACAGATAAAATACATTTTGCGAACGCCAAATATCTGGTTTTAGATCCGTTTGGGTCTGAATCACCTGAATGACCTCATTGAGCCAATGTACCCGCGTCAAGGATGTAACCTCCATATTAAGGTTATTAATTTCACTATAAATCCGATTGCTGACGGCCAATTGAACCGCTTCAACATCAACCATTTTAATTTGCCAACGCTTAATATCCTCCGCAATACGGCGCAATTTGCGCGGATCGACGGTTTCTTTAAACATGAAAAAGTCGAGTAATTCCGTATTGAGTACATAAGCAGCCACATTACGCCAGGTATCGGGAATTTGGAGGCGTTCGGCTTGTAGGCCACTCATCAGCTGGTAATTATCATTAAAAACATTTTTAAAATTACCCTCTGCTACCAACATCCCCGATTCGGTTATTTCGCGGATGATCTTGCTCCGTTCATCTTTGAACAAACTGCTCAACGTAAATTTTTCGGGACCAAAATACTGCTGCAAAGCACCAATTACTTCTCCCATATTGGCCGATCGGAAAGCCGCTGATGTTAACTTCCACATATCTTCAAAAGTAGAAGCATTCATGGATTCGCTGATATTCCCGATAATATGCTGTTGGCCGAGGTACAGCACTGCGAAGCAAAAATCGCGTTCGTATCCCGTTATTTTTGAACGAATATGTAGCCTTCCACCTACCAATTGCGGTGTACCTGCTTCAATTTTCTCAAAAAAGCCCACAGAAGCCGTATAATTGAATAAGTCCAAACCTTCTGGGTCATCCTCAAATAAAGAAGCAACGGCAAAGTGCATAGCTACCCTTTCCAGCGTTACCCGCGTGGGTACCACATGGTGTTTGTAACTCTCTGAACCATTCGCAAATACATTACTTGGCGACAAACTGAGTTTTTGCTCAAAAGCATCATGCAGGCTACCGAGTCCAAGGTCTTGCGCATAATCCATCGCGCGTAGTGCGTATTGCAAGATCTGATTGGTCTCGATGCCCGATATTTCGTCAAAAAACCAACCACAACTTGTGTACATCAGGATAGCATGCCGCTGCATGGCCATCAGTCGGAGTACCGTTGTGCGTTCCTGTTCGCTTAAAACACGGAGTGCATGTTTTTGGAAGAACTTTTTAATAACGCCCTCATCGTGTTGGTGCAACAGGATATCGATATAGTCATTCCGAGCCACCCACGGGTCGCGCAGTAACCGTACCGATTCGTGTTCAAAAATAGGAATCAATTTATCGCGTAAATCATCGAATGCATCGCGGAGTGGTTTGCGCCAGCGTTGGTGCCAGCCTGCACGCCCCGAATTACAACCACAGTCACTACGCCAACGTTCTATGCCGTGCACGCAGCTCCACGACGAATTTTCATGGATTTGCGCCTCATACTCCGGCGGAAACAATTCCAAAAACTGGCCGTAATTGGTCAATGTCGCTTTTCCGGTATCTTCAATATAGTTGAGTGCATCGGCCAATGCCATTTCACCAAAGCGGTGGTGGTGGCCATAACTTTCGCCATCGGTAGCAATATGCGCCAATTGCGGGCGATTTGGATCTTTATCCAAAATAGTCAGAATCCGTTCTGCAAAGCCTTTACCATTGTTTAGTATCCTTTCAAAAGCAACGGCTTGCGAAACACCGCCGTGGTAAAAGAATACCGCAATTTTGCGGCCACTGGGCAAATTGCACCAATACGGATGCCGCGTGTCTATACTCTCTGTTTGCACGGGTGTCCACTCCGATCCGTCATTTTTACGTATTGCCTTTGCCTGCCGTGGTGCTAGAATCGTAAATTTTATATCATGAGCAGCCAGCACCTCTAGTGTTTCGGTATTTACAGCGGTTTCTGCTAGCCACATACCTTCGGGCTTGCGATTGAAACGAAACTCAAAGTCTTTAATGCCCCATACCACCTGCGTCACTTTGTCGCGGTAATTGCACAAAGGCATAATCAGGTGGCTGTGCACTTGCGCTAAAGCAGAACCATGGCCACCAAAGCGCACCGCACTTTTTTGATCGGCCAAGAGGATTAATTCGTACGCCTGCGGATCGTTTTCTTGCAGCCAGGAGAGCAATGTAGGCCCAAAATTGAAAGAAATACGATTATAATTATTTCTAATTTTATAAATTTTTCCACTATCATCCAAGATACGGGCTGCTGCATTAGGTGCATAACACTCATGGTTGATGCGCGCATTCCAATCGTGCCACGGGTAGGCACTTTCTTGTTCTTCCACCGTTTCTAACCAAGCGTTTTCGCGTGGAGGCTGATAATAATGCCCGTGAATACAAACGTATCTCATGTTTTAATTTGTGTTTGTTGTTATCGTTCTCTACCAAAAAATGGTGTATAACGCTGTCAAAAGCGCAAGAATGACCATACTCCCAATCGCAAACCCACGCGAAGTACGGAACATAGTAGCGTCAATTTCGAGCCCTTGTGGGTTATTCCTGCCTTTAAAGTCGATATTACTAATGATAACCATCCCGATAACGCACGTAAGGAATACAAAGCCCATACGATCTATAAACGGAATTTCATAAATACCCTTGCCGTTTTTCGCTGCAAAACCCATCGGTGATAAAAAGGCGAGGTTGACAAACTGTGGCAAAAACTTCAAGAAAATAGATAAAATAAAACCGCCAATTGTTGCAAACATCGCTGCATTAGAACTGGTTTTTTTCCAGAAGAAACCAAGGATAAACATCGCAAAAATACCCGGGGATACAAATCCTGTATATTCCTGAATATATTGGAAACCCTGTTTGCCTTCGCCCATTAGTTGTTCGCCAACAACCAACGAAAGCACTACCGCAATACCCATAGACACTACTACAGCAACTCGTCCCATAGAAACCAGTTTTTCTTCGCTGGCAGTTGGGTTAATGGCTTTTTTGTAAATATCTAGTGTGAAAATAGTAGCGATACTATTGGCTTTACCCGCTAACGAAGCCACAATAGCAGCCGTAAGTGCTGCAAAAGCCAAACCTTTCATATATACAGGAAGCAAATTGAGCAAAGAAGGATATGCTTTATTTACATCCACAATACCTTTTGAATCGAGCATTTCAGTTTGGAACATCCCTTTTTGGTGCAAATAATATGCCGCAATACCGGGTAATACAACAATAACGGGCATCAGTAGTTTGAGGAATGCAGCAAACAGCAGACCTGCACGCGCTGTTTTAAGGTCGGCACCTAATGCTCGTTGCGTAATGTATTGGTTACAACCCCAATAATTCAGGTTTGCAATCCACATACCGCCAATCAGTACAGACAACCCTGGCAAATCCATATAATTAGGGTTGTCTTGGTGGAAAATCATGTGAAAATGGTCATCTGCTTCTGTTCTGAGTACACTAAGACCATTAAATACACCTTCCAAACCAGCCTGTTGGGCCACCAAATTAAGTGCAATATAAGTCGCTACCAATCCACCCAATATCAAGAAAAAGACCTGAATAATATCGGTATAGCCAATCACTTTCATACCGCCTAAGGTGATAATAATGGCAAATACAGATAAGGCTAAAATACAAAAGAGCACACTAAGCCCCGAAATGCCATTGATTGCCAATGCTCCAAGGTACAAAATGGACATCAGATTGACCACAATATAAAGGAAAAGCCAAAATATCGCCATAATCATGGCCACGCGGTTATCGTAACGTTGGCTCAAAAACTGAGGCATCGTGTATATCTTATTTTTCAAATAGACTGGAATAAAGAAAACAGCCACTACTAAAAGCGTTGCTGCGGCCATCCACTCGTAGGTAGCAATGGCAAGACCCATTTTAAAACCCGAACCCGAAACGCCTATAAATTGCTCAGCAGAGATATTGGAAGCAATCAGAGATGCCCCAATGGCCCACCAAGTAAGAGAGCCTTCGGCCAAAAAGAAATCGTTAGCCGAAGTTTCTTTTGCTTTCTTTCGGTTATAAATCCAATAACCATACACCGATACAACGATGAAGTAGAGTATAAATACAATGTAGTCTCTAGTTTGCATACGCAATGTTTTGATAAATGAGCAAGTAAGGAATAAGTATCTTGTTCCTAATAAATATGGCCAAAGGTAGATGTACCGCTCAATAAACCTATCTTTTCACCTCAAAAAATATTTTTTTGGAAAAACTTTTGCGTACCTATTGCACAAGTGAATAAAATGACTGTATCTTTGCGTCCCGTTTAGCAATGGTTTCTTGGCCGAGCGGTTAGGCACAGGTCTGCAAAACCTGCTACAGCAGTTCGAATCTGCTAGAAACCTCTACAAATTAAGCCGCTTTGGACATCATGTCTAAAGCGGCTTTTTCTTTGTGTGTTTAGTTTTTTGGACAACAATAGCGTGCTCAAAACCAATGCACTCAATACACTGTAAAATAAGTTTACTTAGGGTTAAAAGTCTCAGTTTTTAGCATCTTTGTAGCGGTTGAACGACCCAGAATGGGTCAAATGTGTATAGCAAAATCGTGGTTTCAATACGCATGCGACCCTGTCGGGGTCGAATGTCATACATCCAAATTGCTCTATAAACATTTGACCCTTTCTGGGTCGGACATACCCCTCGATCAATGCTTAATTTTGGCCATTAATTGCTTACCAAAATATAGTATATAATACCGTCAAAGTAGCCAATATAACGAATGCGCCAATGGCAAACCCACGCGAAGTGCGGAACATCGAAGCATCAATTTCAAGCCCTTGTGGGTTATTGCGTCCTTTAAAATCAATATTGCTAATGATATACATCCCAATAACGCAAGTAAGGAATACAAAGCCCATACGATCCAAGAACGGAATTTCATAAATACCATCTTTGTTTTTAACCGCAAAACCCATTGGAGCCAAAAAGGCGAGGTTGACCAATTGTGGTAAAAACTTCAAAATAATAGACAGGACAAAACCGCCAATTGTCGCAAACATGGCCGCATTGGAACTCGTTTTTTTCCAGAAGAAACCCAAGATAAACATCGCAAAAATACCCGGCGAAACAAATCCTGTATATTCCTGAATGTATTGGAAACCCTGCTTGCCCTCGCCCATCAGTTTTTCTCCAATGAGCAATGAAAGTACCACCGCCGCAGCCATAGCCACAATCACCACTACACGACCCAATGACACCAATTTTTCTTCACTGGCATTAGGGTTGATGGCTTTTTTGTAAATATCTAAGGTGTAAATCGTAGCAATACTATTGGCCTTTCCAGCCAAAGAAGCTACAATAGCCGCTGTAAGTGCCGCAAAAGCCAAACCTTTCATACCCACCGGAAGCAGATTGAGCAAAGAAGGATACGCTTTGTTCACATCCACAATACCTTTTGAATCGAGCATTTCTGTTTGGAACATACCCTTTTGGTGCAAATAGTACGCAGCAATACCCGGCAATACGACAATAACGGGCATCAACAACTTGAGAAACGCCGCAAACAAAAGACCCGCACGCGCGGTTTTTAGATCGGCTCCCAACGCACGTTGCGTAATATACTGGTTACAACCCCAATAGTTAAGGTTAACGATCCACATACCCCCAATCAGGATGGTGAGGCCCGGCAAATCCAAATAATTTGAATTATCTCGGCTAAAAATCATGTGAAAATGGTCATCCGCTTCTGTCCGAAGTACACTAAGACCATTAAATACACCTTCTGTTCCTGCTTGATTGGCCACCAAATTCAGGGCAATATAGGTCGCTACCAATCCACCCAATATCAGGAAAAAGACCTGAATAATATCGGTATAGCCAATCACTTTCATACCGCCCAAGGTAATCACAATAGCAAAAATAGCCAATGCCAAAATACAAAACAGTACACTAAGCCCCGAAATGCCATTGATCGCCAATGCCCCTAAGTACAAAATGGACATTAGATTGACCACTACATACAGAAAAAGCCAAAATATGGCCATAATCATCGCCACGCGGTCGTTGTAGCGTTGGCTCAGGAACTGTGGCATGGTATAAATCTTGTTTTTCAGGTAAACAGGAATAAAGAAAATAGCCACAATCATCAATGTTGCTGCTGCCATCCACTCGTAGGTAGCGATAGCAAGCCCCATTTTAAATCCCGAACCCGACATACCAATCATCTGCTCGGCAGAAATATTGGAAGCGATCAAAGATGCGCCAATAGCCCACCATGTGAGAGAGCCTTCGGCTAAGAAAAAATCATTTGCTGAGGTTTCTTTTGCTTTCTTACGGTTGTATATCCAGTAGCCATACACCGATACCACGATGAAGTACAAGATAAAAACAATGTAGTCATTAATTTGCATACGTAATGTTTTGATAGATTAGTTAATAAGCACACTTCGACTCCGTGGGTTTTGTACGTGTAAATCGTATAACGTCCTTATAAATCTATGCACAAACCCCAGCGACGCTCAGTATAAATATGGCCAAAGGTAGCTCTAGGGTTTAATATTTCTGCATATCTGATACAAAAATATTTTTTTTGAAAAAATGATCTTTAGGGCTTGATAAGGAATGAGGCTTTAAAAACATAGCCATTATATTAATTCGGGCAGATTATTATTACCGTGCGCCGTCTTTCGCTGACGGTATAGAGCTGTCTGCTTGGCGAAGTTTCAATTTTTTATCGCCGAAAGCACATGGAGCATCTGCGGGCGCATAGCCCGGTGTTTCAGTAATTATAGCAGCATCAGAAGCAGACGGGTATGATTGCCTGTGTGGGGTAAAA
>JBEAVK010000059.1:0-5582 GCA_041160955.1 Bacteroidota bacterium | reverse complement strand
CAGATTTACCAGCGCACAAAATTATTTTTTAAAAAATCAACTATTTGTTTTGTATTATCAAACAAATAGTGTTATATTTGTGCCAAATTTATCTTGATATGAAACAAAAATCATTAAAGCGATTGATTATCAATCAGTTCATTAAGTTTCGTCGTTTTCAAAATCGTTATATTATGGTTCAATTTATAAAAAAACATTGGTTTTATATTGGGCTAGCCATACTTGCTATTGCATATTTCAGGAAAGAAATCAAAGCTTATATGGATCCCAATAGCACACAAGTGCAAGAAAAGTTTACACAAATACCCGACAGTGATGCCGGCGGGCAGTCCTTGTTCAATATTGGTCAAGAGGCTAAAGCATCCAGTGCAGCAACAATTATGCCCACAGTATCAGCAGCGGATTCAAAGGCATTTTTGCGCCGTTTTGCAAAAGTAGTGCAAGGCGAATATCAAAAATACAAGATCCCCTCATCTGCCTTATTGGCTTTGGCTTATGTTAATAGCCATGGCGGTACAAGAGCACTAGCCACCGAGGGCGATAATTATTTTGCGCGTGTATGCGGCGGCAACTGGGATGGAGCCAATATGGATATTGGCGGAACTTGTTTCCGGCGTTACGATAAGGCTTGGGATAGTTTCCGCGATGCAAGCAGCCAATTGTCGGCTACGCGTTGGGCGCAAGCATTGATACAAAACAAGGATACAAAATGGGAACAATGGATCAATGCCTTTGTGGAGAACGAATACTCCGATGTGAAAAATGCCAAGGAGGAGATGATAAAGGTGATCAAAGCGTATCGGTTATTTGAACTGGATGGAGTGTAGCGGAGGTGCTAATTTTTTTTCTAGGTTGTTGGCAGCGTTTCTAATTGGGCGTTCGTTATAACGAGACACAATCAAAAATGCTGCCAACTATGACTATTACACTTATTTACACATTTATACTTGCCGCCGTTTATGGCGTTCGGAAATTGATGATACTAAAAACCTTAAATAGGGTTTAATATATCGCTGAATTGAAGCATTACTGCTTGAAATATTAAAGAATTTAAAACAAGTAGGGGAAAACAATGAAGGAATCAATGACCTAATGTATCTTTGCGGCTTCAATTAAAAGTACCTAACACTTATGTCTCGTAGCGCACTCCTTGCCCTTAGCCTAGTATTTACGGCTGCTGCTGTTCGCCTTTTCCCACACCCCGATAATTTTGCACCCGTAGGTGCTATGGGTTTGTTTTGTGCTGCGTACCTGCGCCACTCTTGGGGTTTAGCCGTACCTTTTGTTGCCTTGTTTTTAAGTGATTTGGTGCTTAATAATGTGATTTATAGCGCCTATTTCCCTACGTTTGCCTGGTTTACATCAGTTTGGATTTACCTTTCTTTTGCGGCGGTACTCGCTGTTGGGATATTAATATTTCAAAAAAGCGTAAGCCCAACCAAAGTATTAGCGGCCTCTTTAACCGCTTCCTTGGTCTTCTTTTTGGTATCTAATTTTTCTACTTTTGTAGAAACCAACCTTTACCCTAAGAATGCTGCGGGGCTGTTGGCTTGTTATACTGCTGGTTTACCCTTCTTGAAAAATACAATCTTGGGTGACTTGTTCTTTTCTGCTGTAATGTTTGGTACTTACAGTTTTTACCTCCGTACAGCAGAAAAGAAAATAAACGTCGTATAAAGTACCGCTCTAGGTACGAAAGAGTACCTTTGCTGCTGTGAATTTGAATCACCATCACCCATGCAGCTAGTTTTCAACCTTTATTCTTTTTCGGAAACGCTATATTTGCCCATTGCATATCTCGTTCAAACCGATAATAATGGCAACCTTACCTACTTGGCACAACGCGCTACCCACAGTACATGCGCGCCGTATAATCTAGAAATTACCCCCGCTCTCGATCAATTGTTAGGCATCATTGATCTGCTCGCGCCCAAAGCACTGGAAGCACGGTTCAAACCCGTAAAATTAAAATCAACTACACCTTTAGCAGAACTATTACAACCACAAAACCCTGCAAAAAGCACGGTAGAAGCCTATATCAACCGACAAATGTCCACTTTTCTGAGCGAAGTGGTGCGTAATGGTTTTCCGCTAGCCCTCGATATGGAACGCAAAACGGTTACTAAAGACGTGCAAATCCATTTTGCCTCCGATGATTTAGTGCCGCACCTCTCCTTCAAACGCGTCGAAAATGCCATTGAGTACCGCTTCCAATTGGGGACCGAAACAGAAAAATGGCCGATTAGCCAACATCATGTAATTGCGCTCACCAATACGGATCCCGCTTGGTTGTTTATTGATTATACTTTATTTCGTGTGCCTGGAATCAATGGAAATATGGTGAATCCATTCCGAAAAAAAGAATTGATTATCATACCGCCAGAGCAGGTTAAAGTATATTTTAAAAAATTTATCGCCAAAAATGCAGGTCGTAACCTCATCGAAGCAGAGGGTTTTGATGTGCAAATTACCGATAAACTACTCAAAACCTACCTTAAACCCACCGAAGATATTCTTCAAAATCTTTGGGTACTGAAACCGGTTTTTGAATACCAAACTGCCAGTTTTGACCTCGGCGAAAAACGCGATAATATCACCACTGTAGAATTTGATGACACAAGTGGCGAAGTCATAGTGAAGAAAATTGCCCGCGAATGGCCACTCGAAAACGAACGCGTCAATACGCTAAAAAACTTGGGTTTGCCGATGGATGGCCGTGTAGGGCTTCCCGAATCGGGCTTAAAAGGCAATGCCGCCTTGGTTTGGTGGGTACGTTGGTTGGCCAGTAATATAAAAACCCTCGAAAATGCAGGCTTTACTATTGTGCTTCCCGAAGTAAACGGAAAAGTAGTGGCCTTGCTACCGGGGCATATTGAAATACAAACAGCAGCCAAAAACGATTGGTTTGATGTGGACGGACAGGTCATGGCCGGCGATTTTACCTTTACTTTTAAGGATTTAGTACCCTATTTGCGCAATAATGACCCATTTTTTCCACTTCCCGATGGTACTTTTTTCTTGATTCCCGACGAGTGGTTTACGCGGTATTCGGATTTGGCCAAAGCCCTCCGCGATACAAAAGAAGGCAATCAATTACCCAAAGCACTTTTTACGCTCTTGGATGCAACTGGAGAAGAAGCGCTCACTCAGATCGCAAATTTCCCCGTCATTGATCCTGAAACCGTGGATTATACGCCCGGCGATGACCTCAAAGCAACACTTCGTCCGTACCAGTTATTTGGTATAAAATGGCTGATTGGGCATTACCAACACGGCTTCGGGGCTTGCCTAGCCGATTCCATGGGCTTGGGTAAAACCTTACAAACGATTGCTGTACTGCTGCACGCCAAAAGCCAGCGTCCACCCGAAAAAGAAGTGGTGGTTACAGTCGCCAAACCATTATCCGCTGCTGCCGCTAAAAAAGCGTTGCAGTTGGATATGTTCAACCCCACGCACAAAGCAATAGAGGACGGAGCATCTTCGTCCGTAGGGGCATCGGCTGTGCATCTCCCCAAAACATACCCAGCACTTATCATTTTACCGGCATCCTTAGTGTTCAATTGGCAGAAAGAATTGGAGCGTTTTGCACCCTCGTTGTTTGTGCGTGCACACGTAGGCCCACAACGCGAGCGCGATCCGCGCGCCCTCGCTATGCACGATGTGGTACTCACAACCTACCACACTGCCCGCCTAGACTTGGAATTATTGAGTAAAATTGATTGGCATTTTGTGATTTTGGATGAAAGCCAACAGATTAAAAACCGCGAATCAGAAATATCAAAAGTGGTGCGTTCGCTGGATGCTTACCACAAAATTTCGCTTTCAGGTACACCCATAGAGAACTCTTTGGCCGATTTGTGGACACAGATGGAATTTATTAATCCCTCTACTTTGGGTTCTTATGCCGCATTTAAAGAGCAGTTTCAGATCCCAATTGAGCGACAAAACGATGATACAGCCCGCACGCAATTGTTCAGCCGTGTCCGCCCATTTTTCCTGCGCCGCACCAAAGAAGAAGTAGCACCAGATCTGCCACCTAAAATGGAGCAAGTGTTTTATAGCGAGATGGTTACTGCACAACGCAACAAATACGAGGAGGTAAAATCGGCGGTACGCAACGAAATCCTGCAAATGTTCGATGATCCCAAAACGCGTATGTTGGCAATACAGGCATTGACCAAATTGCGCCAGTTATCAAATCATCCGGTACTCGCCGACAAGTCGTACGAAGGTGAATCCGGTAAAGTCGATGATGTAATGGCGCAATGGGATACCCTCCAAAAAGACGGCCATAAAGTGCTATTTTTTAGTAGTTTTACCCAGCATTTGGAGATTTACAGGCAAAAATTTGAGGCACAAAACATACCTTATACTTGGCTCACAGGTGATACTCCACAGGCGGATCGAGGGGCAATCATAGACCGTTTTCAAAGCGATCAGGGTGTACAGGCCTTCTTCTGCTCGATCAAAGCAGGTGGCGTAGGACTTAATCTTACTGCTGCCGATTATGTGTTTCTGCTCGATCCTTGGTGGAACCCGGCTTCGGAAGATCAGGCTATTTCACGTGCACATCGAATAGGGCAGACCAAACCCGTGAATGCGATCCGGTTCATTAGCCGCGATTCCATTGAAGAAAAAATATTGCTGATGCAGGAACGAAAAAAGGCATTAAGCAATGAGTTATTTGCAGTGGATCGAGAAATACCCGAGTTTTCAAGGGAAGATTTAGAAGATTTATTAGGGTAAGCCTCCAACAACAAAAATATTTATTTAAAATTTAGCGATTATCATATCATTATATACATGCAGCAAAATTCTTTTGAAAGGTTAATGACTACCTTATCGGATAAGGAACTTCAGGGATACCTGGATAACAAGTCCAAATATATACCCGAAGCGATTGAAGCCGCGCTTGCCGAAATACAAAAACGGGGGCGGGTGTTTTCAGCGGCAGAGTTATCCGCTTTACAAACTGAGATTAACTCGAGAAAAGAAGTTACTCCGATTGCCGTTGAAGTACCTGCTACGGTAAATCCACTTTGGAAAAAATTAGCACCAGTCGATGACCCCAATGCGCCTGTTTTTTATTCCGAAAAGGCGATTTATCTGTTCTCTATACTTTTCAATGTCTTATTTGGCACTATACTTACTGCGATCAACTTTAGCAAAACGGAGCAAAAAAAGGGTATATTTGAGGTAATAGCCTTTGGCGTGGGTTATACCGCTGTGATGTTGACCGTTTTAACACAGTTTCCCGGACATCCGATTTTAATCGTCATTTTTAATATTACTGGAGCGATGATACTACAACTTTTTTGGAATAAGTATATCGGCAAAGACGTACAATACCATGCAAGGCCAATATGGGGCCCCCTTATTATTGGCTTGATTTTAGTCGTGTTCATGCTTTTGAGTATTTTTCCAAATGGAGAAATACCTGCTAACCTTTAAAATACTACGATTTTCGTTGTCCAAACAGCATTGTCTCCTTGCACTTTAAAAAAATAAACGCCGTGTTGATACCCTGAAAAGTCAAATTTGGCTAATGGCCAATTGCCTTTTCCTGCTTTCAAAAAACGCCC
>JBEAVK010000034.1:0-4494 GCA_041160955.1 Bacteroidota bacterium | reverse complement strand
CTAACGTATGAAGGACGGCGAACTGGGACAAACGCACGAGTAGTGCATATTGGAAGGGCGCAAGTACGGGCGGTATTTTAAATCGGTAAATCAGTTTAAAGGTGCAGCGCACCGCAATATTCGTAGCAACGATGGATTTTGGGTGTTTTAAAGGTGCAGCGCACCGCAATATTGAATTTAATGTCACGCAGCACCTAAAATTTTAATAAAAAAATCCGTAACTATTCAGCCGCTGTCCAAATTCCCGTAGGGAATGTATGTTATTTTGTGCGTTTTTTTACATAAAATCCCTACGGGATTTTGACTATTCATCCTATTTAGCCTATAAACATATATTCCCTCCGGGAATTCTGGGGCGGCTGGATAGTTACAAAAATCCTATATACTGGCGACAAAATTTAATTACTCTTTTGTCGAATAAAAATTCGTCAAAAATTTGGATACCGAATACTTATTCGCTTACCTTTGCGCCGTCAAATAAACAAATAGCGACGCAATGCCCAAGTTAAAGGACGAGCAAAAATTAGCTGCAATTCAAAACGCAGCATTAAAATTGGTAATCAGGACAGGTTTCTCCGGATTAAAAATGGCTGATGTAGCCAAAGAGGCTGGTATCGGCACAGGCACTATGTATGTGTATTATGGCGACAAAGAGCAATTAATTGAGGATGTTTACCTGATTACAAAAAAAGAAATTGCAGCAGTTTTGTTTGATCCTGCGCACCTTTCTGATACTTTTCAAGAGACTTTTAAGCGGATGTGGTTGGCCTATTTTGGCTTTTGCCTGCAACAACCCGAAAAAATGCTGTTTGTCGAGCAGTTTTTATACAGCGGCCTTATTTCCGAAAGTTTGATTGATGAAACAGAGGCTATGTTTATGCCATTGGATAATTTGTTGATCCAAGCACAGGAACAAGGACTCATCAAAAACGTAAGTGTCGAGATTGCAAAAGCATTTATTCAAGGTGCCATACACGAGGTAGTTAAAGTCATTACTAAAAAAGAATACCGCTTGATCCAAGGCGAATTAGAAAAATGTTTCGAAATGGCCTGGGGCAGCATTAAAATCTAGTAATCTAAAAAAATTTGTTCACGTAACCGAATATTTGTTCGGTAAAAATATTCACTATGAAAAAAACAGCATTAGTAACAGGCGCATCTTTAGGGTTTGGGGTAGAATTTGCCCGTAATTTTGCAAAAGATGGCATTCATTTGGTTCTGGTAGCCCGCAGTGCCGATAAGTTGAACGCTTTGGCAGAAGAACTCCGCCAACAATACCAAATAGATGTACTAGTCATGGCCAAAGACCTTAGCAAAATGGACGAAGTACAAAGCATTTATGATACTTTGCAATCAAAAGGTATCCATATTGATTATTTGGTCAACAATGCCGGATTTGGTGATTTTGCGCATTTTATTAACGCAGATTATGCAAAACTGGAAAATATGATCGACCTTAATATTAAATCATTGACCAAATTAAGCCATTTATTCGTGAAACCAATGGTCGCCAAAGGTGCAGGAAAAATCATGAACGTGGCTTCTACGGCGGCCTTCCAACCTGGCCCAACCATGGCCGTATATTTTGCCACAAAAGCGTATGTGCTTTTCCTAGGAGAGGCCATAGGCAATGAATTAGAAGGTACGGGCGTAACCATTACAACGCTTTGTCCGGGCGCCTCCGAAACGGGGTTCCAATCCGCAGCCGATCTGCACGAAAGCAAATTGGTAAAAGGCAAAAAACTACCTACCGCCAAAGAAGTAGCCGATTATGGTTATCAACAAATGATGAAAGGAGGCCACACCGTTATTCCTGGCTTTATGAACTGGATGAATGCGCAGGCATCTCGTTTCTTACCGCGCCAATGGGTATTGAAAGTGGTGCGTATGGTGCAAGAAAAGTAACTTCGACTTCGCTCAGTTACCGGACTTCGGCTACGCTCAATCACCGTGGGCAAAGCACGGCCCGGTAACTGAGCGAAGCCGAAGTTACCGTACTTCGGCTTCGATCAAGCACCGGGGGCAAAGCACGGCATGGTAACTGAGCGAAGCCGAAGTTACCGTACTTCGGCTTCGATCAAGCACCAGGGGCAAAGCACGGCCCGGTAACTGAGTCGGTAACTGAGTCGGTAACTGAGTCGGTAACTGAGCGTAGCCGAAGTTAGCCGAAGTTACCGTAGCCCGCTAACGGAGAAAATAGAACCACTATGGAGCACAAGAAAGTTTATTAGCCCAAAACAACAATACTTTATAATATTTTCAGAACTTTGTCGGCTCAAAATTGTATATTACGACTATGATCCTTAGGTACTCGACGATATTAATCACACTTATTGCGTTTTTGCAACCCATTCATGCACAGAAAGGGCTACAAACCCCTGATGAGTTTTTGCCGCATAAGCTGGGTGACCACTTTACGCCCCATCATTTGCTCACCGATTATTTCGAGTACGTGGCCGCGAATGCGCCTGCTACGGTAAAACTAGAGCGATACGGTAACACCAATGAAGCACGTCCATTGCAAGTAGCCATGTTCTCATCACCCGAAAATATGGCGCGTTTGGAGCAAATACGGCTCAATAATATGAGCATTGCGGGTATGTCCAATGATAATGGGAAAGGAAATCCGCTCAATGCGCCTGCTATTGTTTGGCTCAATATGAGTGTACACGGCAATGAACCCTCCGGTGCGGAGTGCAGTATGCTTTTGGCTTGGCAATTGGCTACCCAAACCGACCCATCTATAAAAGAATGGCTAAAAAACACTGTTGTTATCATTGATCCGGCCTCTAACCCCGATGGATACGACCATTATACTAGTTGGTATAGGATGGCGGCCAATTTACTTAAAAACCCACACGGCAAATCAAGGGAACACGATGAACCCTGGCCAGGTGGCCGCCCCAACCACTACTACTACGACCTCAACCGCGATTGGGCATGGGCAACGCAAGTGGAAACCCGCCAACGCCTCGATTTTTATCAACGCTGGCTACCCCATGTTTTGGCTGATTTGCACGAACAATATATCGACGATCCCTATTACTTTGCACCCGCCGCAGAACCTATGCACGCGTATATTACCCCTTGGCAGCGCGATTTTCAGATAAAAATGGGAGCCAATCATGCGCATTATTTTGATCAAAAAGGCTGGTTATACTTTACCAATGAAGTATTCGACTTACTGTATCCTTCTTATGGCGATACTTACCCGATGTTTAATGGTGCTATTGGCATGACTTACGAACAAGCAGGCCACAGCACAGCAGGTCGCGCTATTATTATGGCGAACAAGGATACGCTTACACTGCACGATCGCATTGCCCACCACCTGACGACCAGTTTGTCCACCATTGAAATGGCGAGCAAAAACGCGCAGCAGTTGGTGGATAATTTTAAGGAATTTTATGCAAAGGGCTTAACCGATCCTCCCGGGCAATACGGCGCATTTATCATAAAAGCCTCCAATGACCCCAATAGAGTGAACATGCTCTGCCAATTGCTCGACAGACATAAAATACAATACGGACGCGCAGGCGCAAGTACCTCCGCCAAAGGTTTTGATTATGGTACAGGCAAAGAAGCCTCCTATACCGTACAACCCGAAGATTTGGTGATTAGCGCGTACCAATCAAAAGCAGTATTGACACAAGTGCTTTTTGAGCCGTCGCCCTATATCAGTGACTCGCTTACTTATGATATTACAGCATGGGCATTACCCTTTGCTTATGGCTTAGAGGCTTTTGCTTCAAAACAGCGCATTGATCCCAAAAAGGCATTTGCCCCGTTTATCGCCCCCGAAGTGAATACCACAACAGCACCTTACGCTTGGTGTGTACACCGACGCTCTTTGTCGGATTATACTTGGGCAGCCAGTTTGACCGATCAGGGTATTAAAATGCGCTATGCTACTGAACCGTTTTCTATGGCCGACCAGCAGTTTGAAGCAGGTACTTTGATCGTAAACAGGGCCGATAACAGGCATTTGGAAACGCGTTTGGATGCTATGGTAAAAGCCGCTGCGACAAAGGCGAATGTAAGTCTGCACCCTATATTTACCGGGTTTATTAACAACAAAGGGAGCGATATGGGTTCTAGCAAATACAAATTACTCAATTCACCTGCTGTTGCAGTGTTGTATGGTTCGGAGGTGGACGAAAACTCTTTTGGCCACACTTGGTATTTTTTTGAACAGGAACTCCAGTATCCAGTCGATATGATTCGTTTTGATAAGGTAAATTCGGTGAGTTTGGAGGGGATAAACACCCTAATACTGCCCAATGGTGGCTATCGCTTTAGCGAAGAAACCCTCGATGGTTTGAAAGAATGGGTAGCCGATGGTGGTCGTATCATTGCTTTTGATGGCGGTGCCAAGGCACTGGCAGATAAGGACGGCTTTGAACTTAGAAATAAAACCGAAGGAAAACCCCAGGATACGCCACCTCCTTACCAACAAGCAGAACGCTACCATATCAGCGACCAATTACCGGGGGC
>JBEAVK010000010.1:0-3865 GCA_041160955.1 Bacteroidota bacterium | reverse complement strand
AAAAGTGAAAGAAGGATTACCTGCAGCGGTATGGTATGTGATCTTTTTTGGTGCGTTGCTCAATATTGTGATTACGTGGTTTTTTATTACAGATCGTTTTAGGGTGCATATCCTGATGACGAGCATGTATGCAGCATTACTGGGTTCGCTGATCTTTTTAGTGGCTGCTATGGATAATCCTTTTCGGGGCGAATTTAGCGTGGGTACGGATGCATTGGAAGCGGTGCTGGCTAAAATGAAATGAGGAAACTGACGTTAGGTACATTATAATTAATCAAAAACTAAATAACACCATGCGTACCACCATACTCACCACCTTATTTATCGCCACGCTCGGCTACACGCTCACCGCACAAGTGATGGGCAATTACGGCGTTCAGCAGCAGACCTACAATAATGTCAACCCGAATGTACAATACCGCGCAGTACCTAAAGCCGCTCAACTATTGGGCAACAACAATATTCAAATCACAATCAATGCCTTGTGCAACCGAGCAGCGGATTCTTATACCGCTATTTTTAGTGTATTACAAACTGGCAAAACAGCAGAAGAAACCAATACACTCATGAACCAGCGGATTGATGCCGTTAGGACTGAACTCATTTCGTTGGGTATTCCTGCCGCTGATATTTATCTCGATATGGTCAATTTTTTACCCCGATATGAATATGATGTAAGTAAAAAGATGTTCTCCAAAAAGACTTATACCGAAATACCAAAAGGGTTTGAATTGCAAAAAAATCTCCATATTCGCTACAAAAAAGCCGAATTGTTGGATAAAATTGTCACCGCAGCCTCCAAACAGGAGATCTATGATATTGTAAAAGCAGATTATTTTGTACTCGATCACCAAGCCGTTTATACCCAACTGCGAAAAGCGGCTTTTGATTACCTGAATGGCATCAAAACACAATACCGAACGATTGGGGTGCAACTCGATTCAGCAAAAGTGCAAATGGCCGAAAACGCATGGGTGGCCTACCCTATTAACCGATACGAAACCTATAAGGCTTACTCGAGCCAAAGCATGGATGTGAATGAAAAAAATGCGACTTACAATAATGTGGACAAACCTATTGCACGGTTTTACAACGCCATTCCCGCCAACGATTACGATATTGTAATCAATCCTGAATTGTTGGAACCGGCTGTTCAGTTTTCTTATAATTTGGTGTTTTTATTCACGCTACCAGAGCGAAAAATACCTACTAAAACAGAGGTTCAAAAGGAAGTCATCCTCATTACGCCTACGGGTGAAATGAGGACTTTGAAAATTGAATAATGGCAAGTTGGAGAAAAATCGTCAACCTTTAGGCCACATTGGAAAAAAGGCACTTGTCCGCTTTTTATACGCCTGAAACTGAGGATTGTCCTTGTATTTTGCCTCCAGCATAGGAATCCCCGATACAAAAAGCAATAAAAAAGTAATCGTTAATGGGCTAATAATACCCAACCAACCATAATCAAGGGGTAAAACGATAAGAAAAATACCCCACCAAAGCACTACTTCTCCAAAATAATTGGGATGGCGCGTATATCGCCACAAGCCACTTTGCATAATATCGCCTTTATTTTGTTTGTTTTTCACAAAAACCGACAATTGGTAATCTCCAATGGCTTCAAACCCAAACCCAATAAGCCACAACAGCACACCCGGTATTGCAGTCCAATACAGATGGTCTGAATACTGCGCCGCTGCAATCAATATAGGCATACTAATGATCCACATAAAGCCACCTTGCAATACATATACTTGCAAATAAGAGCGTAATACAAACCATTTGCCCCATGCTTCGCGCCACGCACGGTAACGAAAATCCTCCGCTTTACCCACACTCCTTGATGCGATATGGATAGCCAAACGAACACCCCAAATGATGACCAACGTATAAACTAAGATAGCCGTGGAGGAAACAGGTTGGGTAAGAAGAGCAACTAAACTCAGCAGCACAAATCCCAAGCCCCAGCCAATATCGGCCACATCATTCCTTTTACGCACCAGCCCAATGATAAACCACACAGATACATAACCGAGGATGAGTAAAGCGGCATTTATGATGGTATTTTGCATATTATTGCATGTATTTAACGATAAAATACCCAGCAGTACTGACTGCGCTACTGAGCACAAATCCCCAAATTATATCGATATAAACGATCGTAACTGGCCAACCTTTCAATGTCGCAAGGTTTGTCAAATCATAAGTAGCATAAGTAAAAAACCCAAAAAGTCCGCCCAAAACTATGGCAGAACGCAGCGATTCTTTCTCAATGGCGGGTAAAATTGCAAAAATAAATATCCCCGCAACAAACAATAAATAAAAGATAATAGCAGCCGTCCAGTTGACATTATCGGCCAATAAACTACCCAGGTATTTACGGTATAAATCCTTGGCTATGAAGCCTAACCATGCCATATCTATAATGAAAAAGACGGCGAAAGTAAGGACGTAACTGATGACAAGTTTACTAAATGGCATAAGGTATAATGTTAAAAAAATATAAAAAATAATATATTACTGGGCATTTAAAAAAAACACGTTTAATACACTTTTAAAATGGTGGAAAGTGACATTTACGAAACTGAAAAAATTTCGTAAACGTGACCTGTTCCTTGCGTTTTATACAATGTCCAGTGGTATGGCGGCAGCAGTATAAAGGGTAGTCACCTCCAACCGATTTTGATCGGGATCCACCGTTTCAAACTCGTAATAACCATCACCCGTTTTGCGCGGCCCGTTCAGTATAGGAAAACCTGCTGCTCGCAATTCATTGGCTTTGGCATCCACTGCAGCCATTGTATCAACGCCAAAAGCGAGGTGAATAATACCTTGGTGTTGTTTTACCACAGTATCGTTTAGATTGTCGGGAATATTGGGCATTTGCATGAGTTCCAATCTTGCGCCCGATTCGAAAGAGAGAAAATAACTTTCAAATCCCTTTTTCTCGTTATAATATTTTTCATTGGAGACCGCCCCAAAATAGGTTTGGTAATATGCTTTTAGTCCTTCCAATTGATTGGTCCAAATGGCTACGTGTTCTAGTATCATGTTGATATATTAAAATGGATGAATAAAATAGCGATGTTCACGATTCGGCAAAGATAGCAGAACTAATACAAATGAAGTACTTATAGCACGATAATATAGCATTTGGCACTATCTTTGTCCAAACATCGACAATGATGACCCAACAACAATCCACCATATATCCACTGCGTATATTTCTGCTTTGGCAAGGAATAGCCGTCCTACTACTCGGTTGTGTGCTCGGCGTTGGTTTTTTATTTTTTGCCGAGCAATATTTGGGTAAATGGGTCTTAGAATACGGAATTGCACATTTTTTTATGGTTTTAAGTATTATTGCCACTTCCTTACTCACCAAACAATGGCTCACACTCCGCGTCGATTTTGTTATACGCCCCGAAACCCTCGACATTATTTTTGATGAACCCCGACAATGGTTTCAACCCGATGATGCCGTAATTCCGTGGAACGAACTCCAATCATGGCGCGCAACACCGGGGTTCGCTACGGGTCAAACGCTATCACCACCTGTTTTTACACTACAAAAAAGAGATGGCAAAAAAGTACAGTTTTATATCGCCGGAGCGGGCGATGTTTACGCGGCTTTTTTAGCGCAGTTTGAAGCCCAATTAAGGGCGGTTAATGTTCAATACGCAGGTGTGCATCGCATCCATAAAATGCCAGAATTTTTGCAAAGCAAGGCTGGATTTCGTTTTTTTATCGTTTTTTCGGTAATAATATGCCTTTTTACCAGTTATTTTTATTTTATAGAGGACGAAGGAACTACTGATTATGAAGGGTATCTTGTACTGTATGGTATTGCTATTTTGTTGTTGGT
>JBEAVK010000429.1:0-13760 GCA_041160955.1 Bacteroidota bacterium | reverse complement strand
CGTGATGGACAAATATTTACGCCCTTGGCATCACGACAATTGCTTTCGATACCTGTTTACCGCCTTGAGTGATGGTTAAGGTATAAGTTCCCGCAGCGGTATTGATTTCTGTTTGTTCATTAAAAGCACCATTGAATTTCAGTAGATCGCGGACATAAACTACGCGGCCATTAATATCGGTAATGGTCACTTTTGTAGGTAATGCGTCTGCCTCAAACTGAATATTGAGCGGGCCAAATGTCGGATTTGGAAATACGCTTAAACGCGTTAGCGATAATGTATTGTTGTTTTTTTCGGTTGCGGGGTCATCCGTTCTGATCGCTACTACTTCCTCTTTTTTAGTAGGTTGCTGGGTGGCATCACAATTCCTGAATTGGGAGTTTACGGTGATAGTTGACCCGTCGCGGAGGATGGTCAGTGTAAATTGGTCGCCGGGTTTATGTGTATTTCGCTGCGCTAATAATTCCGTATGTGAATTAACGGCGATACCATCCATTTCTAGCACAATATCTCCTGGTTGAAGTTGGCTTTCTTTCGCTGGTGTATCATCAATAATACCTGTTATTCGGGTGCCACGCTCGCCATTTCCTACATTAGAAGAATTGATACCGATGAATACAGCACATGGGTCAGGGTCGGGGCCGTGATCTACATAATGGTCATTACTTAAAATGAGTTTAGTTTGCTTCGTTTCGCCATCGCGGGAGTAGCGTACAGTGACCTGATCGCCTCCTTTTTTGGTTTTGATCGCTTTTTGGAGCGTATAAGAACCGGTTACTTTTTGGCCATCTACTTCTACTACAATATCACCTTTTTGGAGACCTGCGGCTGCGGCACCTTTTCCGGCAATCACCGAACCAATCGACAGACCATTAACATTAACCAAGTCGTCTTCGTAAACACCGAGAATGGCGCGTTCTCTACTATTCAGCCATTCTTGGTTATTTTCAGCCCAGTTTTCAAAGCGGAATGCTCTTTGTTGTTGTTGGACTTGACGCGCTGCTTCTTTTTCTGCTTCGGTACAAGATTTGAATTGTGCATTAACGAGGCGTTCCTTACCGTCTTGGAGAATGGTAAGGGTAAAAGCATCGCCGGGTTGGTGGGTATCGCGTTGGCGAATGAGTTCATCCTGTGTTGTTACCGCAATACCATCAATTTTCAGGATAATATCGCCTTTTTTGATGTCATTTTGAGTGGCAGGTGTGTTTTCAACGGTGTAATCTACGACCAAACCATTGGGGCTGCTATCGGCACCTACACCGATGAATACTTTGCAGGGGTTGCGGCCATCGGTAAACGTGACTGGGCTTTCGGTTGTAAGCATGCGCTGCAATTCCGATAACGGTACGATATTAGGTTTTTGTGCAAATAAATGGAATTGTGTGCCTCCAATCAAGATACAAAGGAGGAATTGCGCCAAGGTAAAAAAGTAGTCCTTTTTCATAGTTAAAAAATTGTTGAATGTAAAATAGACCGGTAGGGACTAGTTTAAATTCAATATGTTGCACGGTTGGAGATTTTTTGGAGTTTTGGGGAGCGTGTTCTAAAAAAAACCATACCAATATTTCCCCTATCTTTGCCCCCGCCTCCAAGCAACATATAACCACCCACAACACGTGCGATTCGATATTATTACAGTACTGCCAGAACTACTAGAAGGGCCATTTAGCCATTCCATCCTCAAGCGTGCACAGCAAAAAGGGCTGCTTGAAGTACACCTGCATGCGCTGCGGGAATACTCGCCTAGTAAGCAAAAACAAGTGGATGACTACCCCTTTGGCGGCGGGGCAGGTATGGTAATGAAGGTAGAGCCTATTGCGGCTTGTATAGAAAAATTACTTTCCGAGCGCAGTTATGATGAGGTCATTTATACCTCTCCTGATGGCAAACGCCTCGACCAATCCACCTGCAACCACATGTCGATGCTCCAGAATGTGATCATTCTTTGTGGGCATTATAAAGGTGTGGACGAACGAATCCGCCAGAAATACATCACCTTGGAAATCAGTATCGGCGATTATGTGCTTTCTGGCGGAGAACTGGCAGCCGCAGTCATTGTGGATGCTATTGGTCGGCTTATTCCCGGTGTACTCAACGACGAAACTTCCGCACTAACGGATAGTTTTCAGGACAATTTATTGGCACCACCCATTTATACAAGACCCGCCGTTTGGGAGGGCATGAGTGTACCAGAAATACTGCTTTCCGGCCACGAGGCCAAAATAGATGAATGGCGGTACGAGCAAAGTTTGGCGCGCACCAGGGCACGACGACCGGATTTATTAGGCGAATAAAAGACCTAATTATATCACCTGATTCAAATCTTCAATCAAATCATCCACATCTTCTACGCCAACACTCAATCGGATCAACGAATCCGTCAATCCCACTTTTAAGCGGTCTTCGCGTGGAATACTGGCGTGTGTCATGCTGGCAGGGTGACCAATCAACGACTCTACACCGCCCAATGATTCGGCCAATGCAAATAAATGCGTACCACTCAGTACGCGGTGTGCATTCTCAATGGTATTATCTTTAAGATCGAAAGAAACCATTGCGCCAAACATCCTCATTTGCTTTTTAGCCACTGCATGATTAGGATGATTTTCAAATCCGGGCCAATATACTTTAGATACGTTTGGGTGATTGAGCAAGAAATGCGCAATTTTTTCGGCGTTCTCGCAGGCACGTTGTACCCGCAAATGTAAGGTTTTGATACCCCGCAAGACCAAAAAGCAATCTTGTGGCCCCGGTACTGCACCCGAAGCATTTTGAAGAAAACGCAACCTTGCGCCCAAATCAGCGTCTTTTACAATTAGGCAACCATGCACTACATCGGAGTGACCGCCAATATATTTTGTGGCGGAGTGCAGGACAATATCAGCACCTAAGTCAAGTGGGTTTTGGAGATAAGGTGATGCAAAAGTATTATCGACACAGGTGAGGATACCGTGTTTGCGGGCAATATCACATACCGCAGCAATATCCACGATATTGAGCATCGGGTTGGTAGGCGTTTCGATCCAGATCAATTTGGTGTCTGGGCCGATAGCAGTTTCGAGGTTTTCGGCGTTATACATATCAATATAGCGGCTTTTTAGCCCCCATTGACCGTACACACGCACCATTTGGCGGTAAGAGCCGCCATAAAGGTCATTGACAGAAATGATCTCGTCGCCCGATTTGAGGAGTTTGATTACTGCGTCTTGGGCAGCAAGTCCGGAGCCAAAACAAATGGCATCAGTACCATTTTCGAGCGCAGCGAGGTTTTTTTCTAATACCGAGCGCGTCGGGTTTTGCGTGCGTGCGTATTCGTAACCTTTATGATCGCCGGGAGCGGCTTGCACGTAGGTAGAAGTTTGAAAAATGGGGGTCATTACAGCCCCTGTACTTGGATCAGGTTCGATACCTGCGTGAATAACTTTGGTTGCAAATTTCATGTTAAGAGCGTCAATATCGTCAAAAAAAGGCCGCAAAGATAGACAACATTACCTTATTTTGGTCATTTTATTCGTTAAGGTGTAAAAGTGATGCCAAACGTCCATGTGATTAGTTAACTTTGCAGCTTATTATTCATCAATTACTTTAATATTGCGTTGTGGAATAAATACCACAAATGGCTTACAAATAGAAATAAACACAAAAATGCGAGTAGTTATTCTTTTTTTCTTAGCTTCTACCCTGCTATTGAACTGCAAAAATGAAGCGTCAAATACGGCCAACAATGCAGATTCAACCAATGCTGGAACGGGGGCTATGCCGGGTTTGGCCGTTGCGGTTGACTCTAATTTTATGCATTTAGATGCACTTGGGTTTCAGGAAATAATTCAAAAGAAACCCAATACAGCCATTTTCGATCTACGTAGTGCCGAAGACTTTAGTAAGGGGCATATCGATAATGCGATCAACCGACCTTATGTGGACAATATCGAGTTTTTTACTTATTTTAATGAGTTAGGAGCGAGTCAGCCGATTGCCCTTTATGATAACAATGGCTATATTAGCAATATAGTTGGGGCGATACTAGCACCCACTCACGATTATGTCTATGTTCTAAAAGGGGGGATTTATTCGTGGTATGAGGCTCAGATACCTGTTGTCACGTTTTAAGGCGCAACTAAACACATAAATATAAGTACAATATTTTATCAAATCTTCATCTAGCAATAAACATGCGTAAATTATTCCTATTTCTCGTTTTTTCGATGATACTCGGTCAGCAATTGCAGTCGATGTACCTCATCCTTCCAATGAATGAAAAAGGCCAGCGCGACCATTTAAAGGCGTATGGCATCACTTATTGGGTGCTTTCGCAGGGCGTGGAGGCATATTGGCTACTGAATTACGAAGGCGGTGCTTTTGCTTTTATTCAAACGCCAACACTGCAAAGCGAGTGCAGTAAGCGGGGGGTATCCTTCAAATCTATGACAGATGCTGAATTCAATAACCTCCGGAACGAAATTGCCAATCCAGAAGTCAATCAGGACGTAATAAAACTGGAAAAAGCACCCAAAATTGCGGTTTATACCCCTACGGAAAACGAGCGGGGCGAAGAAATACAACCATGGGATGATGCGGTAACGCTGGTACTTACGTATGCCGAAATTCCTTACGATGTAGTATATGACACAGAGGTATTGCAGGGCAAACTGCTTGAATACGATTGGTTACACCTACACCACGAGGATTTTACGGGGCAATATGGAAAATTTTATGCCAGTTATTCGGGGCAGCCTTGGTACAAAAAACATGTACAATTGATGGAAAATTTGGCACGTATCAATGGTTTTGATAAGGTAAGCCAATTAAAACTGGCTGTTGCCAAAAAAATATCTGAATACGTGGCTGGTGGTGGCTTTATGTTTGCCATGTGTTCGGCTACCGATACTTACGACATTGCCTTGGCTGCTGATGGGGTGGATATTTGTGCAGAGATGTTTGATGGCGATAGTGCCGATCCTAATGCGCAGAGTAAATTAGATTTTACAAAAACTTTTGCCTTCACCGATTTTCAGATTGAACGCAATCCAATGCGTTATGAACACTCGTCCATAGATGCCACCGATTCGAGGCGCGTTGTGCCAGAGCAGGATTATTTTTCTTTATTTGATTTTTCTGCGAAATGGGATCCCATTCCAACGATGCTAACCCAAGACCATACCAAGACCGTAAAAGGTTTTATGGGTCAAAATACGGCATTTATCAAAAAATATATTAAGCCCTCAGTACTCATCATGGGAGAAAACAAGCCTGCCGGTGAGGCCAGATATATTCATAGTACTTATGGAAAAGGTTTCTTTACGTTCTATGGAGGTCACGACCCAGAAGATTATCAACACAAAGTAGGAGATCCGCCAACAGATTTGTCGTTGCACCCTAATTCGGCAGGTTATCGGCTTATATTGAACAATATTTTGTTCCCCGCTGCCAAGAAGAAGCACCAAAAGACCTAGGTTGATCTGATCTTTTAGTACCGCCAAATAGCGTCTCCAAAGTCGTAATCCAGCAGTACTTCATCTAAAATAGGGTCATCTCCCACTTTATAGCCGTCTTTGAGGTTGAAGCCCCAAAGTTTGCTTAGGTTTTGCCAGTACATAGCGGTTACGCCGCCGCGTGCCTCCTTTACGATATCGTAGCAAGGTTGGCCTGTTTGGCGTTCAATCATTTTAATCAGGATTTGTCCTTCTGTTCGGTATAGGCTCTTGAGTTTATCTTCAAAATCCTCCTTAAATACTTTTTTCTGCTGCCGGACATAGCGGCGGTGCTGTCTTTTGGACTGTTCCTCTTTACTGGCTTGCAGGTCATCGTAGAGTTCGATGGCTTGTACAGCGTAAGGATACACATTGGCAGCATAGCGGCGGTAACGCGCCAGACGATCGCGTTCGGCGCGGTCTTTATACTGACGCGGAGCGGCTACTTTTACAGTACGGAGCGTAGAGAGATAAAAAGTATCACCATTGATGATTTCACGACGTACCCAGCCGCCTTGCGTGGAACTGGTATCCGGCTTTGTGGTGCCTTGTGCCGACAACAGTCCAGTTATAAATACTAGAAAGAGTGAAAAAATGAATTTTATGTGCATGAAAAAGAGTTGTAGCGTGAATTGGTTATTTCGCAGATTTGCCTTGATAGTTATGACGGAGCAAATTGAATTAGATACCTTTTTTGTTCGTATTTAAATAACGCGAACGATCAATGTATTATTTCACAATGCTCCAACAGTTCGATCTTTGTTTCAGCGTTTTATTTGGCATACCAATTTTTTATCATTTGCTCCCCTATTTTCCCTTGTGGTGTATAATCGCGCTCTGGATACCCTTCGTGTCCTTGTCCATTGGGAAACCATTTCCAAAGGAATCCACCAGCCCACCAAGGTTCTTGCTGGAACGTAGAAAACAGTGCTTCAAAACAATTGGCTTGAGCTTGCTCATTGATCTTTCGTTCGGTGATGCCTTTTTCCAGCTCCCAATTGCGCCACCCACAATTGTCAACGCTAAGATAGCCAAATTCAGAAAAAACAATAGGGCGTTTTTGGGCTTCACTAAAGGCTTTAAGGCGTTCTTTAATAGGTTGCCAAGCGGCTTTTAATGCTTCTACAGAAGGAGTTTCTGCTTCAACTAATGGAAAATAGCCCCCTAAACCAATATAGTCCAATTGGTTCCAAAACGGTACTCGATCCCAGTCGTCCCAGTTGGAAGAATAGATCAATTTGCCGTGATACACCGTTTTGATTTTATCGATCAAGGTAGTCCAAAAGGCCGTTCTTTTGTGGATAGCATTATTAAATTCAGTTCCGATACAGAAGAGTTCGGCGTTCGTAGTATCGGCAATATGAGCGAACTGCAAAATATAGCGTTCATAGCCTGCTTCCCATTTTTCCCACTCTTCGGTAGTTGCAAAATCAAGGCTGCCTGTCCAGCCATTGGGTACATATACCTGCGGCTTTAGCATAACTTTTATACCCGCTTTATGTGCGAGTTGGATCGTCTCTGCCGCACCTGTTGGCGACTCGCCCCACCATTGCCAATTATTTTCGGAATAGCGTACGCTCGGAGTGCCTATTACAGTAAAGGCGTAAGGAATTACAGATATCCAACTTGCATTGACTTCCTGAACGGGCATCATGGGATTGGAGGAAAAGGGCTTAGGAGGAGCCACCATGGTTAGGCCGTTCAACTTGGCACCGATATGTGGCTTATTTTCCACTGCAATAGGTATAGGAGCAGGCGTACTTGTCGTAGTCGCGGGTGCACTGCATTCAAAAGCGCACAATACAAATAGTAATAAAACCAATGAGATCAAACAAAATTTCATCCTCAAAATTAAGGTGAATTGTCTTATTCTAGTAAAATAACGAGGAAAAAAAATAAAATAGTAGAAAAAAACCAGTTTTCCGAATTACCTTTGTGTCACAACAGAGAAAAAATCTATAAAAGTATAGTAAGAGCCTGACCACTTTCTTCTCTTTCAAGGCCGTTCCATTCCCGTGACGACCTTTTATTTTTATTTAATCTTTTAATCCGATAAAAAAACAGCCCTCCACCCTTTCTCGTATGAAAGGGTTGGAGGGCCCCCGCCTTCGGTTGTTCTTTAGAAAACTAAGCAATAATTTCTTAATTTCCCTTTATTTCTTTTTCATTTTATTTGGTTGGGTGATGATCACTTTCAATCACCAATTGCTATTTGATGATGCAAAGTAAAGGGCATTTTTTCATACTTGGTAATTTTTTTTGCCGATACGGTAAAAAAACGAAGATTTTCTAAAAAAAATCGTTAATAAAAAGGATTATTATTTAACGATTTTTCAATAAAACAACTGTTTCCTTAGTAAATTCTTTATTTAAAATAATAAATAGGTGAAAATTATGCAATTATTTTATTTTTTTTATTTTTTTTAAACAAGCGGCATTATTTGAAAGAAAACGGTGCTTTTTTCGAGAAAACGGTATTTAACTGTTTTGAAATACCATGATTACGGTAGATTTGAAATGATACAATTACCCAACAAATTCTTAGAAATATTTCGAATGGAATACTTTTCCAAACACTGTAATTAGCATAGGTCTTACATTTTTGAAAGTGATACAATTAAGTATTTGGACACAATTAATTAGGTGCAAATACTTACCATTGTTTTTTTCGCCCCAATAATAGCAATACAGGTGCCACAGCACCCAACCAAATGGCCATTACGCCATCGTAAAAGGGGATAAAAGGCCGAAGTGATTGTTCTTGTAAGCGGACAAAAGCACGTGCATACACGGGAATTACAACGGCTTGGCGTAATAAATAGGCCAAAAGCACCCATTTGGACCATTCCGGTGCTCCAATAAACAAAATAACAGCCAACCCATAATGTACCGAATGAGTAAAGGCTACCCCGCCTAGTACCATATTGTGCCAGGTTTTGTACCCTGTTCCGGCAGTAATATGTCGTCTTTTTTGTGCCACCCAGCCTTTGAGCGTTGTTTTTGCTGCCGAATACACAAACGATGCTGGTAGGGTACAAATATGCGTATTGCTGCCTTTTGCTACACTATTCACCAAAAGATCATCATCTCCGCCCGTAATATGAAGGTGACTGGAAAAACCACCCGCAGCATCAAATAAAGAACGGTGCATCGCCATATTTCGCCCAACACCCATAAATGGCCAACCCATATAAGCCGTAGCAAAATATTGCATTGCGGTATAAATTGTCTCAAAACGCGCCCAACCATTCAGCCAATGATGCGACTTTTCCATAGGCGCATACCCCAACACAATACCGGGCTGCGCTATATTGGTTAAGGCTAATAAATGCTGCAACCACCATTGGCTTGTGGGAGCGCAATCGGCGTCGGTAAAAACCAGCCAAGGGTATTTAGCGGCTCTAATGCCTTGTTCTAAGGCTATTTTTTTACCAAGATGTGTTTTAGGGTGGATCCTAAGGGTATTTAAGAGTGGGTACTTTTGCTGCAATGCTGCTAATACAGCAGGGGTTGCATCGGTAGAATCATCGTCTATGACCAGTACTTCCACTGATCCCGGATAATGTTGCTCTAAAATAATTGGTAGGTTTTTGGATAAATTAGCAGCCTCGTTTCTGGCACAAATCAATACCGTAACGGGGAGGAGTGAGGGGGGAGAGGGGGGGGCTATTTTACCCCAAAGCCACCGCGCTGGGAAGAGCAACCAAATTAGGATTTGAAGCAGGGTAACGAAAAGAAAAAAAAGTAAAAGAATGGTGAATAGCATTGGGGTTGGATCCTAATTGGGTGCTTTAGGGGGCATATTAGAAAGGAATTGGCGATGATTATTACGCATCCCTCTCTATAGTTCACTTATTTAGCAGATAACAAAAATAGGTGTTTCATAAAAGAACTCTACTCTTTGCCCACTGCAATTACGCCTTTACCCTCTAACACAACCCCCGCAGGAATCCCCAAGCCGCTAGAGGGTGCTTTTATAACACAACGGTATGCTACATCCATTTTTAAAGTTGGAATACCCGCTTCATTGGGCAGATAATCGCTTATGTTCGTAATCGTGAAATAAGTAGCTTCGGGTTGTATGATATTTGCACTACTATGCAGGATACCCATATCGTCGTACCATCGTATTTCGATACCTTCTGCATTTATTTTTTCAATAGCAGGAAAGTGATTAATAGCAAAAGCCGGGGTTAGTAAGGTTGTGTTTTGTAAAATATCGGGTAAGTTACCCATTGATGCAGTAGCCAAACAGGCGGCATCTATTGCCGAAGAAACGTTAACAGTATAACTAGCATTTGGCTCGTAATCTATACTAATTTCGCTACTTGTTGCGCCATTTTGCCATTTAAAAGCCGCTTGTGCTTGGGTAGTAATCGCTTGTAAAACTACCTTGCCCCCTGTTATATTGGCACGTATTTGTACGGATTTACAACTATCGGGTGCTGAAGGAAAATAGTCCATGCTACTAGCATATTTTACGCCATTAGAGCGCTGTTCCGCACCAATTCTAATATTTACTTTGTCTTCTTTCGTAATGTTGGCTTGCAAAGGCAGGTTGTTTTTGCTGCTGGCAATAGTATTAGTTGGGCTGCCGTTAAAATATTTTGAAACGGCTACAGCAACATTGGAGTAAATTGTATCTTTTGTAGGTACGACAGTAATGGGGTAAATGGTTTCGGTATCAGCAGTGTCTATATATTTATAAGCAAGATTCGATGATTCCAGCAATATGTTACTATTTATATTGCGTTTAAATATAAATTGGATTGAGTTAGGGCAATCGCTAGTGGCACAATCCTGAATGGAGAAGCGTCCACTTTGTGCCAATTGGTCATAATCGGCTCTTGAATATTCCGTAAAATGGTAAATACCTTCATTCCCTGCAGTATAGGAATAGGGTTCGCCATTGATGGTGAAATCGACAAAAAAAACGGGGGTTTCAGGTAGTTCAGGTATCCCAAAGTCTTTGCTACAACCTAAGAGGAGTAGTATCGCAAAAACAGATATAAAAATTATTTTTTTCATGTAAAAGGCTATGTTTTGGATTGTCCCCATTGGAATGCCTTCACCAATTTACTTACACGTTCCTAAAAGAAATATCCTATTCTAGCTTCCGCAGTCATAGCGTGGGTGGGTGCAATAACAAGTACATTGGAATTAAAGTCACTATTTTTTTGAAAATTCAAATTAGAGGATGGGTTAGTGTTCCAATAAGTACGTACACCAAAGCTCCATTTACGCGCAGGTTGCCAATGTAAACCTGCCAAAATTGCCGTTTGGAAACGATCTGATTTATTATATACTTGATAACTACGCCCACTTTTTACCAATGATTGAGCAGCGTCAAGGCTAGTGGCCTGATATTGCTCCTGATAGATACTTTCTACTAAACGTACCGATACATCCATGCCACATTCTAATGCTACTTTTTTTATTCGGTACTGCAAAGATACTGGTAATGACAACAAATGGAATGCTTTAGGTGATGTAGTAATATCTGTGGCGATATAACCAAAACTATAATTAATTGCATTTTGGTTAGATACCAAATCATTAAGTAGTGCATCGTCAGTTGTACTGTCAAGTTCGTACTGGTTAAAATTTCGATTGCCTTTCCATCTTCTCCATATTAGATCAGTATTGATCAAAAATTTACTACTTAAGCGAAAACGGGCGGTCATACCCAAGGCTATACCTGGTTTTTCATCAATGAAAAGGCCAGAAGGTGTACCCAACGAAGCGGTAAGCCCCCATTGTGCACGTGGGTCTTTATGGACTTTAATCATCGGAATTGGTGCGGTCATCGCCAGTGGCACACCGTATTCGGCCAACGAATTGATGGTTGATTGATCACCTGTTACTGCTGTTAATGTGCGGGAAGGTAATACCTCAAACGCTGCGAAGGCTAAATGTGGAAGAGTAGTTTCCAATGATGTTGCAGGAGAAGATGTTTGGTCGTAGGCTACTGTCGTCTGTTCAGGGACCGTGCTAGGGGGATTAAAAAAAACATTGGGGTTGTTTGTAGTGGGTATTGTATTCGAGGTGATTTGCGCTTGGTTACTCAGACCAGGTGCTTGGGTTGTAGTTGTTTGTTCCAAGTTGCTGGAGCCTGATGCGTAGTTCGTAGTTGTTTGTTTTGGCTTGCTGCTTTTCTGTTTTTCTGTTATATTGGCTTGCTGCTTGTTTGCTGGATTTAGCGGTAAGGCAACTGTCGGGCTTGCTATTACTACCGTGGAAGGGTTATAGGTTTTTTCGGTAGTACTAGTACCGTTAATGGTTGTGTTATTTGTTGTATTTAATTGATTTTGAGTCTCTTGTGTACTATTTTTAGCATCTGCCATATTGGAGATGATGGCAGGAGGAATTGAATTTTCCTGAACTGGGGCAGGTAAATTATTGTGGGTATGTGGGCGGTTATAATAGCATATTGCTGCTGGTATCAATAGCAATGCCAGCACACTAAAGTACGCCAACGCTCGACGGCGTTTGCGTTTTTTTTCTTCCAATTCCAGTAAAGCCATTGCCTGCAACCAATATTCCTCTTTGAATTCAAAGCGGGAATCGGATGCATTACCAGCCAAACTATTTCTTAACATATCGTCAAAGTGTTCCATGCATTTACAGTTTTACTTCGCTTAACCAAATTTTGAGTTGGGTACGCGCCGAATTAACGTGCCATTTGGAGGTGCCATCGCTGATACCCAACAGGTTACCAATTTCATTATGGGAAAACCCATCCAATGCAAAAAGGTTAAATACTTGTCGGGTAACAGGCGGTAACCGATTGAGCATACGCTCAATATAGCCAGCCTCCATTTGTAAGTCTGCCTCGTTCCATTGTGGATCGAGTGATTTATTGATAGATGGCAACGTCATATCATCCGATTGGGTGACTTGCGTGCGCCATTTTTTATTTTTTCTAAATTCGTCGATCAGTACATTAATTTGAATCCGTCTTATCCAAGCCTCAAAAACGGCATCTGGGGGAAACCGATCGAGGTTTTGAATGATTTTCATGTACGCCAAATTAACAGCACTCACCGCATCTTGTTCTCCATAACGATAACGCGCACAAACAGACATCAGCACGGGGAAGCACTGCTTATACAGCAGGTACTGTGCCTTTCGATCGCCTTTTTGGGCTGCTGATAGTATGTCTAATGCTACCTTCATAGAGGTATTTACGTTATTTTTCGTTTAATTTTCACCTTGTATCTTGGTTTGCAAAAACGCCTCAATTGCGTTGCTGTACCTAATTACGCAAATATACTAATAGAGGTTGGGGGAGGTATATAATTTTAGTAAAAAAAATCTCTGAGCGGTGATTTGTGCAGGTATCGTATCCTGCGTACCTTTGTGGCTGTCCTTTCATGGGATCGTTTTACAATGCCTGTTTATCGCCTTGATTCCAATGATATTGCATTTCCCCCACCGTATTTGGCCGAGCCTAATGGGTTATTGGCCGTTGGGGGCGATTTGAGACCCGAACGGTTAGTTTTGGCCTACCAAAATGGTATTTTCCCTTGGTTTGAGGACGATGGTGTGTTTTATTGGTATGCCCCGCATCCGCGCTGTGTGGTTTTTCCCGACGAATTAAAAGTGCATAAGAGTATGCGCAGTATTTTTAACCAAAAGAAATTCCGTTATACCTTAGATACTTGTTTTGAACGGGTCATGCGTAATTGTGCAGGTTCTCCTCGTTCCGGGCAAGATAGTGGCAGTTGGATTACCAATGCTTTTGTGGCAGGTTACCAAAAACTTTTTGATCTCGGTATTGCCCATTCCGTGGAAGTATGGGATGGCGAGGCGTTAGTCGGCGGTTTATACGGTTTGTCTATTGGAAAAATTTTTTACGGCGAAAGCATGTTTTCCTACACCACCAACGCTTCTAAGGCTGGTTTTATCTATTTTGTGAATGCCTTACAAAAATTAGACTTTAAATTAATTGATTGCCAACAAGAAACAGTACACCTCCTCAGTTTGGGTGCGCGGAGTATTGACCGCGAATTATTTATGGAATACTTGATGCAAAACCATTACGAGCGTACGATGGCTGGTAGATGGAAGTTTGGGGTGGAGGGGGATATAGAGGTGGAGGGGTTGTAAAAAAAGAGGCTGTCGAGATTTATGAAACAACCTACCCTAAAAAATTTTTTAAAAAAATTTCTCCCACCCAGTTCACACTTCCCCACTACACAACATTAAATACCAAACAGCAGTAAACCAAATAATCCCCACAGGGCCCCCGACCTTCGAAAAGCCCGAAAATACCTTTTACCAAGATGT